>JAKEFK010000289.1 GCA_022616075.1 bacterium | reverse complement strand
TCTAGCAGGCGGGACGCCCGCTTTACTTTGTTTATGACTTTTTTTGATTTGTTTCAATTCGCATGGAGCGCTCTAAAAGGTCATCGTTTACGCACCGTGCTTTGCACTATAGGTGTTGGCATCGGTGTAGCATCCGTTATTCTGTTAACCGCACTGGGCGAAGGAGGACGTCTTTACGTTACCGGTGAGCTGGCTACGCTGGGAAGCAGTTTGATCGTGGTCCTTCCGGGAAAGATCGAAACCGAAGGAATGGTGCCATTTGTTGGTGGGGTGCCCCATGATTTAACCTTGCAGGATGCGGAAGCAATCCTGCGAAGAGTTCCCTTCGTCAGCAAACTGGCCCCACTCACTCTGGGGCAAAGTCTTGTATCGCATGGAGCGCTCACCAGAAACGTTCCGGTGATCGGAACGACTCAGGAATTTCTGCAGATCCGCCGTTTGAGCATGGCCCGCGGAAGTTTTTTGCCACAGGGAGAACTGGATCGCGGCGCACCTGTTTGTGTCATTGGAACAAGAGTCGAACAGGAGTTGTTCCGTGGCAAAAATCCACTGGGAAAAACTGTTCGCATCGGAGATTGGCGTTTTCGAGTGATCGGCGTACTCTCTCCAAAAGGCCAGAGTATGGGATTTGATATCGATGATATTGTGATGATTCCCGTTGCCACGGCGATGAAAGTTTACGATCAAACGACCGTCTTTCGGCTCTTTGTGGAAAGCACTTCATACGCGGATCTCGAACACACGAAAGAGAAAATTATGGAAGTGATCAAAGAGCGGCACGAAAATGAAGAAGATATCACGCTGCTCACTCAAGATTCCGTTCTTGCTTCGTTCAATGAAATTTTCACTGCGCTGACATTGGCTCTTGCAGGAATTGCAGCCATTTCCCTTTCTGTTGCCGGTGTCGGAATCATGAATGTGATGCTTGTCTCGGTATCCGAGCGCACATCCGAAATCGGATTATTGAAAGCGATCGGTGTGAAGCCCTCCCAGGTGGTTTCTGTTTTTCTGGCCGAAGCCTCGCTTTTATCGCTACTGGGTGGTTTGATTGGATTGACTGCTGCCCTTGTGCTGGTGGATTTGATCGGCAAAATTTTCCCTTCTTTTCCGGTTGAGGTTCCTCCGTGGGCCGTCCTATCTGCTGTGGCTGTTGCGGTTCTGGTAGGCGTTCTATTCGGAGTATGGCCGGCACGACAGGCTGCCAGATTGGATCCGATTCAGGCTTTGACCCGGAGATAATATGGAACTGCAGGACGTTCTGAAATTAACACTGGGTACGATTCGCGCGCACCGGTTGCGAACGGCCCTAACGATGCTGGGTATTGCGATCGGCACTGCGTCCGTGATCCTTCTCACTTCTATCGGTGAAGGACTCCGTTATTTTATTCTCCACTCATTCACCCAGTTCGGCACAAATCTCATCATGATCACACCGGGGAAAATCGAGACATTCGGGATGCAAGGCGCGGTTACAACCACCAGGAAGTTGACAATTGAAGATGCACTTCAATTACTGAGAGTGCCCGGTGTAGAGAAAGTGGTCCCGATTTCGTACGGCAGCGCAAGAGTCGAAACCACCAGGCGATCGCGATCCGTTTTTGTTGTCGGAGTCAATGCGGATGCTCCGGAAGTCTGGCGCGTGAAGGTGCGCCAGGGTTCTTTCATTCCGCCCATCGATCCCAGACGTGGCGCGCCGTTGGCCGTGCTCGGATCGAAATTAAAACGGGAATTGTTTCACAATGAAAACGCGCTTGGAAAGTACGTTCACATCGGTGGCTCGCGATTTCTTGTGATCGGTATCATGGAAACGAAGGGACAACTCCTGGGATTGGATCTGGATGACCGCGCATACATTCCGATCGCTTCCGCCTTGCAAATATTCAACAAGGAAGGTCTGCAGGAAATTCATGTCCTTTTTGGTGACGCGCACAAAGTGAATTCCGTTGCCCAGGGAATTCGCGACCTTTTAAAAACAAGACACGATGATGAAGAGGACTTCACTGTCATCACGCAAACCGAAATGCTGGATACGCTGGATAATATTCTCAACGCGATGACGATGGGAGTCGGCGGTGTTGCCGCAATTTCTCTTCTTGTGGGAGCCGTAGGAATTCTCACAATGATGTGGATTTCAGTGAATGAACGGATCAGTGAAATCGGGTTGGAGAAAGCGATCGGCGCGGAAGCCGGACAGGTGTTGACTCTCTTTCTCACAGAAGCAGCGCTCCTCTCCACTGCCGGAGGGGTTGCCGGTGTGATTGCAGGAATTGGCATCGCGCAACTCCTCGGCGCCGTGATCCCGGCATTGCCAGTGCGCATTCCTACGATGTATGTGATTGTGGCAATCCTTGTCAGTGTAATCGTGGGATTGATCAGCGGAGTCGCACCGGCTCGCCGCGCCGCAAAACTGGATCCGCTCGAAGCTCTCCGCACCGAATAGGATAGAACGGAGCGCAGGCTTCCAGGCCTGCATTATGGGCCGCGGACTTCCAGTCCGCAGACTGGCAATATAATATACGTTAGAGACGATGTATAGACTTCTAGACCTCCTCTACACTTTGTTGATCGGGCTCATTGCAGGCTGGCTGGGCAGTCTGTTGATGCGTGGTGGTAGAAAGAGCGTTCTGATCTACATGATCATTGGTGTGATCGGCGCTTTCATTGGATCCTTCCTGTTTGGTCTGGTGGGCCTGGCTGCCTACGGCCTACTGGGCAGAATCATCATGGCAACTCTCGGTGCTGTAATCTTGATCTTTCTTCTGCGCCGGCTACGCGGAATTTGAACTAGATATTTTCATTTAGCGGCAATCAAATTACGAACTCTTACAGCAATCAATTGCTCTTCGCGAACAAAGGGCGAATCATCTTGCAAAGTTGACACAAAACGATCTGTTTTTTCATTTCGTCGAAACAGAACATCAACCGTCGATTTCCGGAGATTTGACGGCGTTTGACCGATCCATTCTTCTCTGACCTTTTTGTAAGTGAAAATAAATAGGTTTGCGTCATTGAGAACAAAAGCTCCGACAACATTTTCATACAGCGCAGCCGCGACGAAAGTCGGAGCGGCGATTTGCGAAGCGCTGTATGCGACATCCACCTTCAAAGGCTTTTGAATTTTCTCGGCAAATTCAGCGTCAAAAATTCGCGCCACCGTTCGGATTCGAGGATTCAAACCACGACCGACAAGCACGACCGTAAGATTGGTCGAATCATCAGAAGTTGCCGCAATGATGGCGCGGGCCGTTCGAATCCCTGCCTTTTCCAGTGTTTCAGGTGTTCGACCGTCTCCGACTATTACGGGCGCAAAGCTGCGAACCGTTTCCACAAGGGCTCTAGGATTCGTTTCCAACGCGACCAGTTCAATTCCAAGCCGCTGCAACTCTTCTGCAATCCTGTAACCGATGTTTCCCAGTCCCACAAGCACCACATGATCCTTTTCCGGAGTCAACGTTTTGCCGAACAACTGCTGAAACTTCGAAGTTACGATGAAATCTGTAATCCAGGAATACATTGCTGCAATCGTTGCAGAACCCAGCAACATAAGAAGACAGACGTATAGTTTCAGCGGGCCGGAAGCTGGCGTGATATCTCCGTAGCCAACGGTTGTTATTGTTGTGGTTATGAAATAAATGGCGTCTATAACGCTCAATCCCATTCCGAAATAGAAGATCACAGCTGACACAGCCATCACGCTTAAGAGAAAAAGAGCCACTTTGCCGAAAGGCAACGTGGATTCCTTCCATGTCCTGATCACATTGCTCCAAACTGTTTTTCGTGGAAGATGATGAGAGGGAAAATTCTTCCGTTCCATCGCCGTAAGCTGACCATCCTCTTCAATTACAAATGGCTGTCCATCCACTGCAAAAGAGCCACAAACAATTTTCTTCATGACCGCGGAAGCAAAGACAGGCGCAGCCAATGAAGAGCGGCCGATTGCTTTCCGGAGCTGTAGAGTCTCTTCCAGGCGATCCCCAAGCGTTTCATCGAAAATGCGAAGCACCACGGGAAGATCAGGACACAACGTCTTCGCATCTAACCCGATCTCAATATTGATTAAGTCCTGTCCTGTTACCGAGGTAAGCGATACAGCTTCCCTGATTCCTGCATCGATCAAAACCTGAGAGTTTCTTGCATCCTTTAAATGGACCCTGACTCCCAAAGATTGCAGTTCTGAAACCCATTCTTCTCTGGTTTCCTTTGTAATGACTTCGACTTTTTCACCCAGCCGAAGCAACAAATGGCAAATACGATATCCCACCTGACCGAGTCCGCAGACCAGATGAGTTTTCATCGAAACAGACGCATCAAACGGGAAGCCAAAGTGCTCTTCGAGACCATCATTCGGCGCCTTTTCTTTTCGAAACTGCTTGCCGCTATTTCCAGATCTTCTTGAGGAATTACTAACAGCGCGGCGATTTCAGAATGACTCAGGCCTACATCATAAGCTTCGCGTGTTCGGTCCTTCAAAAATCTGGCACGGAATTCCGGATCCACATAAAGTCGAGCGAGAAATGCTTCGAAAGCCGGACTCATGCTGCTCCTTTTTGCTTGCGGGAATCTCCATCTCTAAGCGCCTCGCGCGCAAGAGTTAACTCCCGCAGCAAAACATCAAAGTGTGGAAAATTTCCATCTCTTTCCAGAATGACAGTTAAAGGCTCGCCGGCCCGTTCTGCTAAGTGGGAAAGCATTCCGTAAACAGGATCAGGCACTTCGTGACAATGATCGTCCAGCAAACGCGGCGAGCCCGGACGCCCGATCCACTTACCGCCAGCAATATGGATGCTGCCTATTCTATCTACTGGAATCCTTCTAATAAGATCGTAGGGATCCCATTTAAAATTCAGAGCATTTGCATGCAGATTGTGCAGATCTAATAGAAGCTTGCAACAGGATTGCTGCAGGAAGCTTAGTATCCATTCTACTTCATCAAACGAGCTGCCTGGAGGTTCGAGAAGCGTCGCCACGTTTTCCATTTGCGGAGACTCGCCCGTGATTTGCTTGGCCATTTCCAGGTTTTCGAGAGTGCCTTCCAGAGTCGCGATGGTTCGGGGAGGAGTTGCAAGGTGGCCGATCTCAATTCCACCGCCGCGCACAAAGGCGAGATGCTCCGACCAGAATAAAGGCTGGACGGCGTCCCTCAAATCTGCCAGTTTTTCCAGTCTCTTTCTGTCGGCCGGCACCGTTGAGGCAAGTCCAAGCGAAACTCCATGAAGCACAAGGGGAACCTGTGCTCCCAATGTGCGCAACGAACGCAAAACGTCACGCGACGCGTCAAGATAATTCTCGGCGACAATTTCCACAACATCGATGGAATCCTGATGGCTCAAAATGGAAGCTGCTAAAGCTGGACGCCAACCAATCCCCACGCGATGATGCATCAATCCCCTCCGCATCCTCCGCATCCACCACCACAGCCGCCTCCACAGGAGGATCCGCAAGAAGAGCCACAGGACGACCCACAAGAAGATGTGAATACTGAAGAGGAGGAGGAAGTTGCTTTCGCGAATAGCTTTTTCAAGCCTGGAATCGCCGGCTCGGGAACAGACGCAACTCCAAATACAGCGGCCAACAAAGCAAGTTCATTTGTCTCTCCGCTTCGCATCATATACCCTTGTGCGGCCCGCTGTTTCAATCCCGAAAGAAGCGTTTTGAGATCTTTTAGAAATAGTTTCCCTCGCTGGGTGGTTCGTGGGTTCGTTACTTTCAGAGTAATAAGGACTGCAACAATAGCAAGAATGATGAGAAAAATAATATTGGAACGGCCTTCGAGAACGGCTTTCATGATTTTCGCGCCGGCAAGGATGCCAAGGAAAGATGCCGTCACAAAGAATATGGATATCCGTTTTGATTTCAGTTGTTCATCAGGCAGAAGTTCTTTTTGCTGGAGCTCAGACTGATACGACGACGCCAGGGCGTGCAGTCCTGAATCATCAAATAAACTCGCGGTCTCCCGTTCGTTCAGGCATTTCTCCAGGATCCTTCTCTCGACATCGTGCCTTACAATGTCAACTGCGGCCGGTTTAGTGGTCTGCAAATTGGTTCCTTTGATCTGGAGAAAACCACGGTCCATCAGCGAAATCGTGGCAACGCGGATCAGCTCGTTTTCGCCGCCACGGAGGTATGCAATCAAATAAGGATCCATCAATCCGCGTGGCGGCTCTCCTTTCTCCATGGACACTCGTTTCCCGTGAGCGATAACTAGCGCAACAATTACAACAACAGAATAGAAAAGCAGAAATATAGGACCAGGAAGTTCGAATGGGTTCATTTTCAGGATGATAATTTCGCTGCTCTTTCTAAAAGCAAGTCGACCACGCGCAGTATGTGAAACACCGTGTCCGCTGCCTCTCCGGGAGGAAGCAATCGATTTTCTCTTGCTTCCGTCAACCGGGCCTGAAGCGTATCCGCATGGTCCGGAACCAGTTCCTTCGCCAATCTCTGGAAAGCCTCGCGAGGACTCAGTCGCGGCGAGCCTTCCAACTCTAGTAGAGTCCCTGCAGCGCTTCTCAAAGGTCCCGCCATGTCGGCAATCACCATTGCAAGCTGCTCTTCGCGCAAGCTTCGAAGCATATAAAGGTTTCGCATTCGAAGTTTTAAATTCATCAATACCTGTTTCAATCGGATAATGGATAGCGAGCGAGGAATTTTGCGACCCGTAAATGGATCCGACCCGTGCAAGACGCGACGCCGGTTTAGTATGTCGGAAAATTTTACGGGGAACGCTTCAATTGCCGCATTGATTTCCGATTCCAGCAAAAACATTACGGACAATCGATGCGTAACGTAAGCAGATCGCAACGGCTCCCTAAGCGGATCAACCTGCGCGCGATTAAAGTTGGAAAGAACGAAGATCAGATTCAGGTCAGAAGTCGGACGCAAACGGTTTTCGGCCGCGCTTCCATAAAGAACAACAGACTGAAGATTGGACCCCAGTGTCTCCAACGATTTGCTGATAACTTCTGACAGCGTTCGGGAAACGCCTTCCGGAAGTCCTGAGAGGTCGAGACTGACGGTCATTTGTAATGATGGGATTATACACCCAACCTTTTCGTGACAGACCTCGTCTAAGTTTGAGGAGGGCGGGCCTCCGAGCCCGCCAGGCGGCCAGGAACGGCCGCCCTCCGAAATAATTTCATGGAGGACTTTTCCCTATGAGACTTGAGCTTTCCTTTGCTTTCATTTTATGTTTCACCGCATTTGCATTTGCGGCTGAGGTTCACCAGGAATTCCAGGTAGATCCGGGTAAAAAGCTGAATCTGGATTTAAAGACGGGTGGAAAAATCCGGATAGAAGGATGGGACAAAGCGGTTGTTTCTGTAAATGGTTTCGTAAAAGGAAGAGACCGCGACAATACAGAAGTGCAGATCGAACAAACGCCAGGCGGAATCGATGTGCGAACACGTTTTCGCGGCGGATACGATCATTATGATGCCAGTGGCGAATTCGATATCCGTGTTCCTTATCGCTTTGATGTGGAAATAGAAAGCATGGGTGGTGGAGTGACGATTCACAACGTAGAAGGTGAATTCGAAGGAAGCACGATGGGAGGCGCACTGAATCTTTCCGGCTTAAAGGGAAGAATCTCTTTGAGCACAATGGGAGGAGGCATCAGCCTTACGCAATCCCATCTGGATGGTGAAGTAAGCACCATGGGTGGTCAGGTTTTGATTGAAGCAGTGACAGGAAATGTGAAAGGTTCCTCCATGGGTGGAAAAGTCATTCACAAGAGAGCAGGAGCTGATGGTAAACCATCCGGTGAAGTGAACATTTCAACGATGGGTGGAGAATTAAATGTGGATGAAGCGCCTTCAGGCGCGAAACTGAATACCATGGGCGGTGATATTCATGTTGGTTCGGCCAAAGATCACGTGTCGGCAAAAACAATGGGAGGCGATGTCAGAATCGATTCGATTGACGGATGGGTGCGCGCCGAAACCATGGGAGGAAACGTAAAAGTGACGATGACCGGTGATCCTTCCAAAGGAAACCGCGATGTGGAGTTACTTTCTATGAGTGGTGATATTGAGCTAACTGTCCCCTCAAATCTTCCAATGATTCTAGATCTCGAGCTTGCGTATACGAAAAACAGATCAGGCAGATATTCCATTAAGAGCGATTTTCCATTGAAGACCGAAGAGACGGAAGAGTGGGATTATGAAGATGGATCCCCGCGAAAATATATTTATGGATCGGGCAAAGTCGGAGCAGGCACTCACCGCGTTCGAATTCGCACGATCAACGGAGATATTATTTTGCGTAAATCATAAAGCTTTTCACCCCAATAGGCGTCGCGGGCAGAGATGCCCGCGCTGCTCCACTAAGGCCAAGTTGACAACGCTTTACGTGTCAGTCTAAAGTGAAATTTCGCACCTGCGAAAATCGGCCTGAAAATAACCCCATCAGCTGAAGAAGGAGGATCCAATGATTCCGGCTTCTTTTGAATATTTTCGTCCCACAACACTTCAAGAAGCGATCGCTTTACTCCAAAAGCATGGAGAAGATGCAAAAATTCTTTCGGGAGGTCAGAGCTTAATACCGATGATGAAGTTGCGTCTAGCCTCACCACCTGTGATTGTCGACATTAACCGGATTCAGGATTTGAGTTACGTGAAGGAATCGGATGGTTACCTGAAAAATCGGCGCTTTAACTCGTG
>JAKEFK010000288.1 GCA_022616075.1 bacterium | reverse complement strand
TCGTTACATACCACAGCGGGTATGCGCCTCGCTCGCGCCTTGCCATCAAGCCTGCGAGCCAGCAGCATATGTCATCATATTTATGGGAAGGGACACTTAGCGTCTCGGCGGTTAAGTTGCTGTACAATGTCATTTAAATGAAAAGACTGTTGCTGTTGTTCAGCATTTGTGTCCTTGGGGTTGTCTGGGCCCAACAGATATCTTTCAATGCGGCTCCGCCGAAAGTCGGGCAAACTTTTGTGCGCACCTCCAGCTACAAAATGGATGTGGACGTAATTCTGAAATTCGCCGGGGAATCGCTTCAAGAGCACAATGACGTCTCCACCGTTACCGTTCGAAAAGCCGAAACCATACTGGAAACAAACAGAGACGCCATCACAAAGCTCAAAGTCACATACGAGTTGATCGATCGAAAATCGGTCATTACTGAAGACGACATCCCGGAAAACAAAAAAGGTGAACCCAGCCCAGTACTCGGAAGAACGTATGTGGTTTCGGTTCAAAACGGCGCTGTTAAGGTTACGGATGTTCACGGACTGAAACCATCCAACGATGAAATTGATATTGTGGAGAGTGACTACAAAAACCTGGGAGAAGCGGATAGTTTTCTGCAGGTCTTCAAAAACAAATCCATTCAACCGGGGGAACGAGTGCAAATGCCTGGCATAGTCGCTGAAGGAATCTTTACGGATTCCGAGCATCGCCAGGTCAAAGTAGACAATGCAACTTTTGTTTTGAAAAATGTTCGGCAAAATGCAGCCATTTTCGATACCGCTCTGAAAATGCAATGGAATCAGGATGCGAACACAAGCGTAAAAATGAACGTTGCTGGAGAAACCCATGTGAGCATTCAAAGTAGCAGGATGCTTTCTTCAACTCTAAGCGGAACTGTTCGCGTAACAGGAGCCGAACAGCTTTATAACCGGCTGGTAATGGTGGATGGCAAGGGTAAGATCACAATTACAGAAACCCTGCAGATCAAGTAGGGGCAGGTCTTGTGCCTGCCCTGGATTAGGGCGACCACAGGGTCGCCCCTACAATGTTAAAATGTTCATGGAGGAATCATGAAAACTCTGAAAGGAAATTTCTTAATTCTGCTTCTTCTTTTTGCGGCGCTCGGCTCCGCAGAGGGAATCTCTTTTACAATCGGCACAGATGATTTCTATCTGTCGGTGGGTGATTATGATTATCTCCCTTACGCATTTGCGGCGTCTCCCGCTTACGTGCCTCAGCGGATCAGCTTCTATGATGCGCTAACAGACTATGGTTACTGGGTTCAGGTAAGGCCATTCGGTCACGCCTGGGTTCCTTACGCGTCGCATGGCTGGCGTCCTTACACATATGGTCGCTGGATCTGGACTTCTCATGGTTGGTACTGGCAGGGATACGAACCCTGGGCATGGCTTGCCTACCACTATGGCCACTGGATCTGGAACGCCCAATTTGGATGGACCTGGATTCCGGACTACGATTGGCATCCAGGACGCGTCATCTGGGCTCAAGGTTATGGCACCATCGGTTGGATGCCGTCTCCTCCGCCAGGCTATGACTACAGTCGCGGTTATCTCGACTACATCGGCGAAAACAATCAGTTCGATTACTATGATGAAGATTTCGGATATTACGATGATGAAGACTACAGTTATGGCGGACCCTACTACGATCCACGCTATCGCGATCTTTACTACAATTCGAATTATCAACGAATCGGATTCAATCTCTGGATCTTCATAGGCAACTCTCATTTCGGATACGAAAACTATTCCGATTATTACCTCGACCAGGATTACACACGCTATGTTTTTGAAAGAAGAGTAATCCGGATCAGTTCCGTACCCGTAAAGCGTACGGTAATGGAAAGAGTGGTCAGGCAGAATATTGTTGAGATTCCAGTAGTTGAAAAAGAAATAGAAACAGAGAAGAAGCGAGTTAGAGTCATTGTGCCTCTTGGCGGAGAGGAAGAAAAAGTACGCAAGAACGCGAACCGTGCCGTTAAAGAAGTGATCGCACCTGCATTTGCGGAAAAGCAAAAGGCCTTTAAAGGAGAAAAAGCCAAGAACAGAGCCGCAGTAGCAAGGATTTTCAAACAGGAGAACAAGCCGCCAAAAGTCCAAACCATCAACACGGACGTTGTGATCAAAGAAGCGGAAGTGGCGAAGAAGACGCGCGAGACCAGGCGTGTTCAGAACGTCCAGAAAGAAAAACACGCAGCGGAAGAAGTAGAAAAAGCAGGAAAGGTCCACCAGTCAAAGAAAGCAAAAGAAGCTCAGCCGCCGGTTGACGCTCGCGACTCGCAGTTCAAAAAGCAAAAACCGCCAAAGGCTGAAGAATCCGTAGTCGAAGAAGCTACTCCGGCCAAAAAGAACAAAAGGACCGAAGACGTGAAGGAAGCCGAAGAAGCCATTCCCGCGAAAAAACACAAAAGAGTAGAAGAACCTCAAGAACCCGAAGAGGCTACTCCGACGAAGAAGCATAAGAAGCCAGAACAATATCAGGAACCAGAAGAGACTGCTCCAGCAAAGAAAAATAAGAGAACTGAAGATATTCAAGAGGCCGAAGAGGCTTATCCAACAAAGAAACATAAAAAGACCATTGAAGAAGAACCGGAATATGATGCGCCCGTAGAAAAGCAAAAGAAGAAGAAAACAGTCGAAGAAGCGGAAGAAGAGGTCGCTGATGAAGCGATAGAAGAAGAAGCTGAAGAAGAAGCGGTCCAGGAATCCGGGAAAGAAAAGTCTTCTTCGAAAAAGAAAGAAAGCTCTAAGAAACAAGACAAGAGCAAACAACAAAAATCAAAGAAGAAGGACAAAGAGAAACAAGAAGAAGATCCGAACTGATCTACATGAAAAAACGGGCTTCCTATTTCCTTTGTCTTTTTCTTGCGGTGTCATTTCAGATCTTGGGACCTGAGAAAGAAGTACCGCTCATTCCGCGCAAGCTTCTGTTTGGCAATCCGGAGAAAGCCGATCCCCGAATCTCTCCTGGCGGTACTCGAATCGCTTACCTCGCGCCTTCCGCCGAAGGAGTGTTGAACATCTGGGTAGCGACTGTCGGAAAGAAAGATAACAGGATGGTTACTCACGATCCGGTGCGTGGAATCTACGAGTTTTTGTGGGGTTATAGCGACGATCACATCCTGTTTTTCCAGGACAATAATGGGGATGAGAATGATCATCTGAAAACTGTTGATTTGCGAAATGGAACTGTGCGCGATCTCACTCCCTTTAAAGACGTCCGCGCCACAAACCTGCTAAAGGACGATCAACATCCCGAAGAGGTCATGATCGGACTGAATAAGCGGGATCCACGGCTCTTCGATATGTACCGGGTGAATTTGCTCACAGGTGACATAACTCTGGAAGCGGAAAATCCCGGAGATGTAATCGGGTGGACAACCGACCGGAATTTCAAGATCCGAGCAGCCACGGCCTTTCGGGAAGATCTAAGCACTGCGATCCGCGTCCGTGATTCGATCGATAAGCCCTGGCGCGACCTGCTGGTAACTCCTTTCGAGCGCACACCGTTCCTGGGACAGTACAACGGAGGATCGCTCATCGCTGGGTTTCATGAAAACGGGAAAATTCTGTACGCTGCCACTTCCCTCAACAGTGATACTACTCAATTAGTAGGAATCGATGTTGAAACGGGTAAGATTCTGGAAATTCTGGCTGAAGATCCGGAAGGAGATATGTGGGAAACCGGGGATACTTACGAAGTTCTGATGGATAAAAAATCAGGGACCGTGCAGGCAGCAGCGTTTCACTACATGAAACCTCGTTACAAAGTTATCAGCAAGGCTATAGAACGGGATTTTGCTATCTTAGAGAAGGCGGAATCGGGCGTTTTTAAAATTACTTCCCGCGATATGAAGGATTCCGTGTGGTTGATCAGGTACATCAGCGATGTGAAGCCGGATGTCTATTACATTTATCACCGGGCGTTCAGGAAACTCGAACCGCTTATCCATGTTGAGCCGGAGCTGGAAAAATACACTCTGGCAAGCCAAAAAGGAATTCAGATTACCGCTAGAGACGGAATGAAACTCGTGAGTTTTCTCACGTTGCCGGTCGGACACGAGCCCAAAAATCTGCCTTTTGTGCTGGTGGTGCATGGAGGCCCTTGGCACAGGGACCAGTGGGGATTCGATCCGGAAGTGCAGTGGTTGGCGAATCGCGGTTACGCTGTGTTGCAGGTAAATTTCCGTGGTTCCTCTGGTTTCGGGTTGAAGTACATGAACGCAGGAACGGGACAATGGTGCACCGGGAGCATGCAGAACGATCTGACCGATGCTGTGAAGTGGGCAATCAGCGAAGGAATTGCTGATCCGAAACGAGTCGCAATCTACGGCGGATCTTATGGAGGTTACGCGACCCTTTGCGGAATTGTATACACCCCGGAACTTTATGTGGCGGCAGTGGACATGGTTGGACCTTCCGATGTTGGTTACGCACTAAAATCCTTTCCTGAATACTGGAAGCCGGTTAAAAAAAGGTGGATTAGAAGAATAGGAGTGGATGCGGAAAAGGATGAGGAAAACAATCGCCGGATCTCTCCCCTTTATCATGTTGAGAAAATTCGAACACCTCTATTGATCGCGCATGGCTCCAACGATCCGCGAGTTAAGCAAGAGGCATCGGATCAAATTGTCGCAGCGATGAAGGAACAGAAATTACCTGTCACATATGTTGTTTATCCGGATGAAGGACATGGTCTGAGCCGAGAGCCAAATCGATTGGATTTTTACTTGAGGGCTGAAGAATTCCTTACGCGTTACTTGAAAGGTCGTTTGGAACCCGCACAAAAGATCGATGGCTCTTCCGCACAGGTGAGATAATTTCAAAATTTCACCGCAGAGAACACAGAGATCGCGGAGAGAAAGCATTTCTGTTTATTCCTCTGCGGTCTCAGCGTACTCTGCGGTGAATATCACGCCCGCAAAAGCGGGCGTGTGAGGCAGGTCGGGCCGCCGCTTCCTTTATATGCAATCTCTTTTCCAGAAAACTCCCGGACCTTACAACCCGCTTCCTGCAAACGGGAACGAGTTACCGGATTGCCTTCGACCATCAATACATCCCTTGGTCCGAGCGCCAGGACATTGCATCCAAGCGTGTTGAATTCTTCTTCAGCTACATCAACCATCTTAATGCCGCGAGCAACAAGAAGTTCATACAAAGGAACAGCCATTATCGGACGATAGACCACGGCAAGATCTTCATCCAGCAAACTTATCAAAGACATCAAGTGAAGAACATCGCCAGGTCCCTGCCAGTAAGGCAAGTGAAATCCGAATACGCTGATTTCAAAAGGATTCAGCATCGAATGAAGAGCAGCAACCCCGGCGGCATTCGTGCGAAAGCCATGTCCAACAAGCAAGGTTCGTTTGTCCAGCCAGACCATATCCCCGCCTTCCGCTGTTCCCTTACCATCAATTCTTCCAAGGATTCCAATTCCCCAGTCGCGCAAGGCATCTTCCATTGCGGGCCCTTCTCCGCGCCGTAATTCCTTACCAGTCTGAAAAAGGATCGCGCCGGCGTCCGTAATGATTCCGGGATCATGCGTGTAGATGGAATCCAGTCCCGTGCGCCTGTCGAAATCAAGAGACAAAACCTCTGCGCCGGCAGAACGTAAAATTTCTGTTAGCGCTTCATGTTCATTGATGGCTTTTTCATAATCCGGTCGATCCACGAAATTCAATTGTTTCCATTGCGAATCAATGAAAGACTGGTTTCGAAAAGCTACTTCCGGACTTTTCACGATCACACGACGCAATGGAGCGACCATACTCTGGCAACCAAAAGTCATACTTCACACCACCTGATCATCATACACGCAACGGTTTGCGTAGCAGTGAATAATTGTTCCAGTGAAATAAATTCATTCACCGAATGGGCCTGCGCAACATCGCCTGGTCCATACAAAACAGCCGGCATTCCAGCATTGTTGGTAAAGAATCGCAAGTCTGATCCATACGAAACACCATGAATTGCCGGGACTTTGCCTGTGGTTTCGTAATGGCACTCGGATAGAACTTTGATAACATCAGAATCGAGAGCTGTTTCAGCCGGCTCAAATTGACCTTCGAACCATTCCACCTCCGGTGGATGCTGACTTAACCAGGAATCCTTGTGGGCTTCCTTCCGAATTTTTTGTTCAAACAGTTTTCTTGCTTTATTAAGGTTTTCACCTGGCAGGATACCGTAACGTCCTTCTGCCACCAGATTGTCCGGAACTGTAGAAGGCCAATCACCAGCCTGCACTTTGCCTATACTAATCGGCGCCGGCAATCGATCCTTATATAGAGGATGTTGAAAACCTGCGTTCCGTTCCTTTTCAAGACTCATTAGCAATGCGTGAATGAACAAGAATTTCTCGATGGCGCTGACTCCTTGCTGCCGCATCGCTGCATGAGCTGCAAGACCGGGCACATGCAAACGAAAACTCGCAGCTCCAGCGCCCACTGGACATAGATCAAGCCGCGTTGGTTCCAATATCACCGCGGAATCCGCGCGATATCCCCTTAAAATGGTGGCGAGTGTTCCAATGCCGCCTGTCTCTTCCCCTGTCACGCATTGTATCATCACATCTCCGCGTAAACGCAGTCCCATTTTCTGCAATGTTCGTATCGCCGCGATGCCTGCGACTAAACCTCCTTTCATATCGCATGCACCTCTACCGTACAATTTCCCATCGCGAACGATTCCACTCCACGGACCATCGATCCAGCTTTGCGGATCCCCGGGCGGCACAACATCAACATGTCCGTTGAGTATCAACGACCGTCCACCTCCGGAACCGTGCCAGCGCCCTACGATCACAGGCCTCCCTTCCAAGGGCAATCCATCATCAGAAAAAACAGGATGCTTCTGCAACTCCTCGCGTGATGGCTGCCATGCATCTATTTCCAGACCGAGGCTCGCCAGCTCTTTGCTTAGATATGCTTGAACAGCGCCTTCATTTCCGGTCACGCTTGGAATCCTTACCAGATCCTGGAGAAAGGAGATTGTGCGATCGCCTTCCGCTGCAATCTGTCGTTTGACTTCAGAGATGAACATTGAAATTTCGTTTCACAATTGTAGCGCGAAAACCGGTCTGGTATGATCAAAATCATCCATTTGAAATCGTGAAGAGGCCAGTCAACCCCAATCTCGCGAGCGACATGCCGCTCTCTGATTTAATGAATATCTTCGTTTTTACAGATGGTGATGGAAACACGATACTCGATTCTGCAGCCGGCACCGCCATTTTTGAAGCCACAATTGGAGAATCTTTGGACAAGCTGCCGAATCCTGTGAAATTTGATGTCATTTCCCGTTCACAGATACCAATTTTGATAAGCCAAACCGGACAATTCCCAAAAACTGGATTGAGTCAAATCGAAAATGTAAACGCTGTGGTTGGGGAGAATATACGCTCGGGCGCGTATCGCTCATTTATTCGCGTTTTTGAAGATCCGAAAACTGGCGAGTGTGCTGCGCTTGTAATAGTCTACCGGACAGGCCTCGCTGAGGGCAGAGAATCACCTCCAAGCCTTGCCTTCATAGAAAAACCTTCCACACTGTGTGTATCCTGCAAACAGTCGGAAGCCGCAAAAAAATATCCAATTTACGCTACAAAACCGGCTCCGACCGGGGGGTATACTCTTGAATTCGAAGTTCCTGTTTGTTCCGCATGTGTTGAAAAGTTTCGCATCCAGCACGCCGGCCGTTTTCGTCGCGCTTTTCAAATAGCTCTGGTAACACTGGCGATCGCATTCCTTTTGCCGTGGTTGCTTCCGAAGGGAGAATGGATGCTAATCAATGGAATTCTCCTTCTCGTTGCAATTTGCAGCCTGCCCTCGATCTGGTTTATCAGACACCGGTGG
>JAKEFK010000287.1 GCA_022616075.1 bacterium | reverse complement strand
GAATAATGAGTCTTTCCAGATTCAACTGGCGAATCCTGTAGGACTTGTTGCTAATGATACAAGCGTTATCGGCACAATTGTCGATAACGACTAGTTCGCTTGTTGTAGTGGAGCGAATCAGTAAGGGCGGGTCTAAGACCCGCCCTTATCATTTGAATTCAAAAACATTACGGAGCGGATGGGGCCGGCGCCGGGAAGTGTTGGTTCAGCCAGTCCTGCCAGGCGGATTCTTGCTTTTTGATTGCCTGGGCCGCTCCATCACCATACAGATAAAGTGATACAGATAACAGAATGCTTCCTCCACAATCGGATACCCCGATCACCCCAATACCAGGAGTTGGCTTATCCAGTCGAAGCACCACGGAAGGTGGATGCTGCGTGTTCGATTCCACAATCCCTGATAATTGCGGAGCGCCCGATCCTGTTTCGCTTCTTTGCCCTGCTGTTGTACCGGTTAATGCCAGCATTTTCGTGAATTGATTCCATGTTTGAGGTTCTGGATTATCGGAATGTCCCATAGCAACCATAGATTTTCCATGCATTCCACGGAACTTGCTGAGATACAAATGAAGTACACGGAAGTATACCGGCCAACCTGTTTCGGTACCTTCCAACTCTCCATCCCAATCAGCGTTTTCGGCAAAAAGACTGTGAACAACACGCACCAGACACATTCCTCCGGAGCGAGCTTCCACAAACCATTCTGTAGCAAATGCTGGTGCTTTCTCCCCAAGATGATGACTATCGGCTGCGAATCGCACAGGAGGTTCCCACGCTGTGATCGTTGCGACGGAATCCATGCCGGGCCCAAAATTCATTGTGATTTTGCCACCCACATTCTGGTCCATTTCAGTGGGAACAAACCAGGATGAAATTCCTGGACCCGTGCTGATCGCCTGCCATACTTCTTCAGGTGTTCCAGGAACTTCCACTTCTACCTGAACCGAGCGACGCCCCGATGGTTCTTTCTTTACACTCATAACTTTTCCTCCTTTGAGTCGGCTTCTTGTGGCAACGGATGGGAAACAATCACTACTCGGTGCGAACGACCTCCTGGCGCCGACTCATCATGGTACCGCGAGGCAAGTTGAGTGATAGTCCGGGTTAATTCTTCAGTAAATGCTGCACGTTCGGATCCATTCCGGAATCGAATTTCTGTGTCTATAGAAAGTGTGGCCAGTCGCTTCCCCGTTTCATCAGAACGTCGTAAGAGGCTTGTTACCTCCCTTACCATTCGTGCCGCCAGCGCGATCAGATAGCGCGCTGAGAGCCGGTCCTTGCAGCGACACGGATCTGTAGCCACCTGACCCATCGCAACCGGAGAAACAACATAACTGGCAGCAGTTGCCACCAGCAAACGCTCTGTCAACCCCCCCCATTTGCGCTTTTCTACAACACGAACAAGCCCATTTTCTTCCAATGCCCGCAAATGGTAGTTCACTTTTTGTCGCGCAAGACCAAGCCTGCCGGCGAGGGATGCTGCTGAAGCAGGCTGCGCTAACTCGGAAAGAATTCTGCTGCGGATCGGATCCAGTGCGACGGCTGCGGCCTGCGCATCTTCAATCACTTCTACGTCGAGCATGCTGTTATAATAGCCTTGACAATTTTTTTTGTCAATCGCGGATTTTGAGCGGACCCGCGGTCGTAGTGCCGAATGGTAGACAGGACTTTGGGCAGCTTAATTCAAATGTTCCTGGTCACTGCACCGGCTGCAGCGTGCGGGAGATGACACAGTCCTCCACACCGGACATTGGGATGCATGTGAGCAGTCAGACCACGTCTGCCTCAGCGTCACCAGAAACTGCGCCATGCGACGGCTGCACCACCGGTTCTGTCTATCGTCTCATTGACTTTTCTGCAGGTGTTTTGACCGCCCTGAACTCAAAAGGGGAGCAGATCTCAGTAACGTTTTTCAAATGACACCATTTTTCGCGAGGCAAGTCTCAGCAAGTACCAGCCACTCGATCTATGGCGCAACGCGGCTGAAATCTACAACACCACACCGGTCGACAGCGGGCTTGATACAAAAATCGGCGTTCTGACTGGCCGCAAAGCTCGAATCTGGCTTCAAAAATTTTCACCGGTTGATCCATGCCGCGCATTCCGGCCGGTTCCGTAAAACTGTAGACTAATTTCTACTGAGTCGGTGAATACACTCGGCGAGGTAGGCTTGCATTTTTTCGGCCGGTGCGTTGAGGCGACGGCCGTGACCCGGTAGGACCCATTCAAAGCTGAAATTCTGCAAACGCTTTATCGAATCGACCTGATTTGGCCAGGAATACCAGCAAACGCCGCGCGATGCATGAAGCGAGTTGTAATTGGGCGACCACCAGAGATGATCACCGGTAAACATGAAGCGATTCCGGTACAAAAGCACCATGTGCCCTTTTGTGTGACCGGGAGTCGGTATGATCAGTAAGTCGTCACGAAAAGAAACAGCATCATTCCCCGCGATGAGGTGCTCGATCTGACTTCGCAGCCTGCCGGCATCATCGTGATGCATGATGCGACTCGCTCCGAAATGGCGCGCCCACAAATCCTGATCGGCAACATCATCGCGATGCGTCAGAAAGATGTGGCGAATTCCACCGAGAGCTTCGATGTTTCTCACGAGTGGTTTCGCGAACCGCGGAGAATCTACCAGGACATTTCCGTCCCGTCTTACGATCAGATAGCTGGAAGCGCCGTACGAAGATTCGGAAGCGAAACCGCAAAAATACACTTCACCTTCGATTTTTTCCGGATAAGCATTCACAGCTTTTTTAGCCGAACGATGCCCGAGATCACCGATCGATGCGGTCGGACAGGTCACAAGTGCTTTCAACGCGGCAAATTCCGATTCCTCGTCCGCCGGCTGAGCGTGCACAATCGCCTGGTCGCCGCCTGCCACAAAGACCTGCGGGGCAATCTGCCTGCACAAATCGCAGTCAATGCAGGTAGAATCGACGAAAAAATCTCCGGGCGCGTTCTCCGGCCGTCTTAATCCGATCAATGCCATAAAGGAAAATATAAATGAATAGAACTAAAACGTCACATCCTGCGTCCAATTCGATGAAAGGAGGAAATATGAAGAAATTCTGGTTGATTATCTTCTCTGTTGCAATCCTAGGTTTGGGGGCGAACCGGGCATTCACAAATCCTGATCCCCCTTCCCGCCCTGAAAGAAAGGCAATGAGAGACGCCTTTGCTTATGCGTTTGCCGGTAACCATTACCGTTTGGGTGTTGTCTTGTCGGAAGTAAGTCCTCACATGAGAGGTGATTCGGGTGTTAAGGTCGAGAGGGTTTTGCGTGACTCACCCGCAGAAAAAGCCGGCCTGAAAGATGGCGACATCATAGTCAGCATAGACGGCAAAAAGGTAGAGTCCGAGGAAGATATTCGAAAACCGCTGCGTGATCTTGAAAATCCAAGGGAAATTGCCCTCGGCATTTTGCGCGACGGGAAATCGCTCAACATTTCCGTAATGCCGGAAAAACGGGAAATGACGTTGTTCTCACATTTCGGTGGAAATTATATCGGAGTCGATCTTCAGGAATTGGATGCAGATCTCGCGAAATATTTCCAAACTCAACCGGGAGCGGGAGTTCTCGTTGCGCGCGTTGAGCCGAACAGTCCGGCAGAAAAAGGTGGCATGAAATCAGGTGATGTGATCACAGAGTTGAATGGAGAGAAGGTCGCAACGGACGAAGATGTTCGGGATGCTTTGAAGGAAGTGAAAGAAGGAGACACTGCAAGCTTAACGATTCTGCGTCATGGAAAAGTTCAAAACATAACAGTAAAACCGGAAAAGAGAAGCTTCGATTTTCCTCAGCTGCAAGAATTGGGTGAGCTTCGGGATCTGCCTAAGCTACAGGAGTTCCGCGAGCTGCGCGATCTGCACAACAATCCCGAGTTTCGTGAATCGATGCAAGAACTGAGACGCGAAATGGAAAAGTTGAAAGAGGAGATGAGAGAACTGAAAAAAGAACTACGCGAAAGCGACTAGCGCTTAAACGCAGAGACGCAAAGACGCAGAGAAAAACAAAAAGATTTTTAATCTCTGCGTCTCTGCGTCTCTGCGTTAAATTTCTGTTGTCTAGGGCTCTTCGCATCGTGTTATGCTAATGCTCCATGACGGGGCGCCATACCATCCTTCTTTTTGCAGGCTGTTTGATTCTGTTTCTGTGGGGGACGTGGCAGCTTCCTTTTCTCGGACCGGACGAGCCACGGTACGCGCAGGTGGCACGCGAAATGTTCGAAACGGGCGACTACTTCGTTCCGCGTCTTGGTGGTTTTGCCTGGTTTGAAAAGCCAGTGCTGCTTTACTGGCTGATTTCGCTCGCCTATGCAGCTTTTGGAGTGAACGAGTTTGCAGCCAGACTTCCTTCCGTGCTCGTAGCGACTGGCACCATCGCATTTTTGCACTTTACGATTCGGCGAATCGCCGGGAAAACGAAAGCTCTTCTGGCTTCTGCTGTTCTCGCCTCTACCACATTCTTTATCGGGTTTTCTCACGCGGCGACCTTCGATATGCTTCTCGCATTTTGCGTGAATGGTGCGTTGTGCTGTTATCTGCTGCACGAACACTTTCCTCAAAAGACTCTGTGGCTTTACCTGATGTACGCCTTTATAGGATCAGGAGTTCTGGCAAAGGGATTCGTTGCAATCATCATTATCGCGCTCACGATGCTCGTATATTTCATCATCACAAGACGCTTGAAGAATCTGTTCGCGCTAAAGCCTGTTCAGGGGGCTTTGATCACGGCTGGAGTCATTGCAATCTGGTTTGTACCTGTGTCGCTCATTTACGGCGTTCGATTTTGGGATGAGTTCGTCTATCAGCACCATTTCGTGCGTTACACCAGCAGCTACTATCATCGTTCGCAGGGATTCTTTTTTTACTTGCCGGTGCTTCTCGCTGGAACTTATCCATGGAGTTTTGCGCCCTTTTCAGCAAAACTGAATGGAGACTCCGATCTGGTCAAGTTTGCGCTCTGCTGGTTATTTTGCCCTGTGATTTTTTTCAGTTTTTCACAATCCAAACTTCCAGGCTACATCCTCCCTGCCATTCCGGGCTTTGCGATTCTCGGGGGCCTCGCATTGTCCAATTTGCAGAAGCCGCTCAAGCTGGTTTTGCTAAGCTTCCTTCTGCAGATCGTGTTAATCGGGGCATTTTTTTGGGGAGCAAAAAAGTATTCTGTTCCGCTGCAGCCCCTTTTCGTAATGATGGGAATCATCGCCTTTTTATCGGTTCTTAGCGCATTCTTGTTGATCCAAAAAAAAAGGACAGCAGCGTGGATTCTCTATGTTCTGATACTATTCTCAGCGATGATTCTCTTTCAGTATGTCATCTATCCCCAGCTACCCTGGTCCGATTCGAAAATGCTCTCTATAGAATGGAGCCATCAAACGGAGAAAAACCGGAAACTGGTGCCCTACAATGTGTATGATTTCAGTCCCCTCTTCTACACGAATGGAAGAATGGAGCTCACCCCGCAGGGTTACCCGCTAAACCTTACGAGCGCATCACAGCTACACCGTTATATGATGCAGCAGGGGGAGGCGCATGTCTTTGCGGAAAGCGAAGAGTTGCAATGGATGGAGCGAGCCGATTTCTGGAGAATAGGACCGGTTTTACAAGGCAAGGAAAAGGCGATCATAGAGTTGCATCCAAAGTAATTGTTATAAAATTTGTAACGCCGGCCTCCGGCCGGCAAAAGTCTCCAGCGTAGAAGTCGGGCCGGCTGGAAGCCGGCGTTACAAGATGAACGACATTGTTCTGAGTATTCAAAAGGTTTCTAAGAAATACGGAACAGTCACCGCGGTAGATAAAGTCACTCTCGACATCCAAAGAGGTGAATTCTTCTCTTTGCTAGGTCCTAGCGGCTGTGGAAAGACCACACTATTGCGAATGATTGCCGGTTTTGAAGAGACAACTGAAGGACAAATCCTGATTAACGGACAGGATGTCGCGCCCCTACAGCCCTATAAACGTCCCGTGAACACAGTATTTCAGCATTATTCTCTTTTTCCGCACATGAATGTTTTTCAAAATATCGCGTTCGGCCTGGAACGGAAACGCACGCCGAAAAATCAAATCAAGAAGACGGTTACAGAGGCGCTCGATCTGGTGCGGCTTTCCGGTTTCGAGAAACGCCGCCCATCCCAGCTGAGCGGTGGACAGAAGCAACGCGTGGCATTGGCGCGAGCTCTTGTGATGCATCCGGAAGTTCTCTTGCTGGATGAACCTCTCGGAGCCCTGGATATGAAGCTCCGGAAAGAAATGCAGGTGGAGTTGAAAAATCTTCAGGAACAACTGAAGATCACTTTTATTTTTGTAACACATGACCAGGAGGAAGCGCTTGTAATGTCCGACCGGATTGCAGTGATGAATCACGGACAGATTGAACAGGTGGGCAAGAGCTGCAGCGAGATCTACGAGCACCCGCGCACCGAATTTGTCGCTCACTTCATCGGCGCTACTAATATATTCGAGGGTGCTCTATCCGATGGACAAATGAAGCTCCCTGATGGCCGCTCTTTTTCCATAGAAAATAACAAACAGAGCGGGGAGATCCGGTTCACTGTCCGGCCGGAAAAGATGGTTTTGAGCGCTCAAGACATTGCGGGCAGGGTCTGTTTACCTGTAACGGTTGTGGATGAAATTTTTCAAGGGACCAATACGAGCTGGGTTGTCGAATATCACGGAAAAAAGTACACGGTCGTTGAGCAAAACAGCAAAGTTGTGGAAGAGGCCGGCAGATTTTCCCGCGGCGATCACGCGGTGCTGTCCTGGAACCCAAAACATACAGTGATATTAGAGAAGTGATGTAAACCAAGTAGTGCAGGCGTCCTGCCTGCAGCCTGCGCAGACGAGACGTCGGCGCTTCATTGTTTAATATGTCAGAAGCACTGATCAGAGTCTTTCAAAGGTTTCCCTCGTTGCGCCCCTATGCTCTGATCTTCTTAGCGTTAGCCATCCTCACTGTCTTCTTCTTTTTTCCCCTTTTGATCATGCTCGTCTACAGCTTTGCTCAAAAAGGAACCTACGGACTGATCAAGCCAATCGACGATCTGGGACAATACCTTACTTCTTTTGAATGGCTTTCGAATTATGTGCGCTCTTTTGAACCCATTTACCTGGAGATTTACGCGCGCTCTTTATGGATGGCGGTTATCACAACCCTCTTATGTCTCGTGATCGGATATCCCATTGCTTATTACATTTCATTGAAAGTAAAACCATCCTGGAAGAATACACTTCTAACATTAGTGGTGGTCCCCTTCTGGACCTCCTTTCTGATACGAACGTACGCATGGATTGTGATTCTTCGCAGCGAAGGACTGATCAATCATGGATTGATCGCGCTCGGCTGGATCGACGCCCCTATTGAAACGCTTCTGTATTCTGAGTTCGCGGTGATGCTCGGGCTGGTCTACGGCGAGCTCCCTTTCATGATTCTGCCGTTGTATGCGTCCATTGAGAAACTGGACACGGCGTTGCTGGAAGCCGCAAGCGATCTTGGAGCGAACGCCTTCTGGACCTTCGTAAAAGTTACAATCCCGGCAACTCTGCCCGGGATACTCGCTGGAGTTATTCTGGTTTTCATTCCAACCATCGGAGCATTCATCACACCGGATCTTCTGGGAGGCGCAAAAAGCATTCTTGTTGGAAATCTCGTCCAGAATCAATTCATGATCGCGCGCGATAAACCGTTTGGCTCTGCCATCTGCTTTGGCCTCGCTGCTTTTGTGCTGGTGCTGCTCTTCTTTTACGCGCGTTATTCAACCAGAAAGGAAAAGGCAATTTTTGTATGAGAACCCGAAAACTTTCCCGATGGTTTCTTTTTTCAGAGTCGAGTTTTGTTTACCTCTTTCTTTATGCGCCGATTGTCATTCTTGTTATTTATTCCTTCAACAGCTCCCGTTATGCAATCTGGGAAGGTTTCAGCTGGAAATGGTATGAGATTCTGCTTAAGGATCAATTGATCCTCCGTTCGTTGAAAAACACTTTGATTGTGGCTCTTACAGCGACCATCGCATCTACCGTGGTCGGAACGATCGCGGCTCTCGGGATGCAGCGTTTTGAGTTCCGCGGCAAAGGAGTCCTGGACGGCCTCTTTTATCTTCCTGTAATTATTCCAGAGATCGTAATGGCGGCCTCCCTGGTGATCTTCTTTGGATTCATACGGTTCAAGCTAGGACTGGCAACGGTAATTCTTGCTCACATCGCATTCTGCATTTCCTATGTCATCATAGTGGTTCGGGCCCGGCTCGAAGGATTCGATCGAACGCTCGAAGAGGCGTCGATGGATCTAGGCGCCAATGAGCTTCAAACCTTTTTTAGAGTCACGCTTCCCGTGATCGCTCCTGGAATCATTTCTGGAGCATTGCTGGCGTTTACGATTTCGATCGATGATTACATTATTACTTCTTTTGTTGCCGGAGTCGGATCCACGACTTTGCCGTTACAGATTTATTCCATGGTGAAAACAAAAGTCACTCCTGAAATCAACGCGATTTCAACTTTATTACTGATTCCAACGATTCTGTTGATCGTAATATCAGACCGATTGCAGAGAGAAGAGAAATGATAAAAAAGATCATCCCGGTCCGCGGGCTGGTAGTAGCGACTTTAGTCGCTACGTTGTCACTGTTTATTGCGTGTAAGGGGAAGGAATCCAAAACAGCAAAAAAACAATTCAATCTCTACATCTGGTCAGCTTATATTACCGATGAAACCGTCAAGAAATTTGAAACCCAGACCGGAATTCAGGTCCGGTATGATACGTACGATTCCAATGAAGCTCTGCTTGAAAAACTGCAATCGGGCGTGACTGAATATGATCTGGTTGTGCCATCCGATTACATGGCGCGGATCCTGATCCATCAGGGACTATTACTGGAGCTGGATCATTCGAAATTACCCGGGGCTGCAAACTTAAGTAGCAGGTTTCGGAATTTGCCCTTTGACAAAGACAATAAACACACGATTCCTTTTCTCTGGGGCACAACCGGGATCGGATATAACAAAACTAAAGTCACAGAGCCGGTAGATTCTTGGTCGATTTTATGGAATCCCAAATACAAGGACCGCATTTCATTGCTGGATGATCCCCGCGAAGTATTCGGCGCGGCCCTAAAATGGAAAGGACATTCGATCAACACAAAGGATCAAAAGGAGCTAGAAGAAGCCAGGAATCTATTGATCCAGCTAAAGCCGATCGTCAAAACCTTTACCTCTGGGAGTTTTGATGAAGTTTTGCTCAGCGGCGATGTGTGGCTCTCTCACGGTTGGAGCGGCCAGCTGGCAAAGGCAATCGATCAAAACAAGGATCTTGCGTATGTCGTGCCCAAAGAGGGCTCCACGATCTGGGTAGACAACATGGCCATTCCCAAAGGAGCTCAACACCTGGAAGAAGCGTACGCGTTCATGAATTTTTGTTTAAATCCGGAAATTGCCGCAGAAATCACAAATATTTCCGGTTATCCAAGTCCCAATGAGGCAGCTACAAAATTCATAAAACCCGAGATATTGAAGGATCCGGCCCGTTATCCGGATGACAAAACACTCGCCAGTTGCGAATTTCTGGAAGATCTGGGTGAAACCAGCACGCTTCTCGATCGTTACTGGACCGAAATCAAATCACGTTAATTTTAAACAGAAGATCGCAAAGATCGCAAAGAAATAACTAAAGGATTCTTTATCTTTGCGTCCTTTGCGAACTTCTGTTCAAAAAAGAGAGGCAGTTTATGTTCAGACATTGGATCAATGGAAAACATGTAGACAGCGAATCAGGCCAAACTTTTCCCGTAGTCAATCCGGCCACCGAAGAAGTGATCGATCATGCGCCGCGAGGGAATGCAGCTGACGCCGACCGGGCGGTGCAAGCAGCATGGAAAGCGTTTCATGAATGGAGGTTTGCTCCAGGATTGGAACGCGCCGAAATGATGCATGAATTCGCGCGACGTTTGCGCGCCAAAAGAGATGAGATCGGACGATTGCTGACACTCGAAGGTGGAAAACCGCTCATCGAAAATATGGACGAAATCGAATGGGTTGCCGCCTGTTTCGATTACTATGCGGAAGTTGGGCGCGATTCCAAAGGGAAGGTCATCTCACCTGTTTTCCGGCACCAGATCAACTTCACCGTGAAGGAACCTTATGGAGTGGTCGTTTGCATCGTCCCGTGGAACTATCCCCTTTTGCTGATGAGCTGGAAAGTGGCCGCTGCTGTGGTGGCCGGCAACACCGTTATCATCAAACCTTCGGAACACACTCCTCTCTCCACGCTTGCGCTTGCGGAAATGTTCGAACCATTTCCACCGGGAGTGATCAATATTATCAGCGGATATGGGCCTGAAGCGGGCGAGCCACTAGTAAAACATCCCCGCGTGAGCAAGATCGCTTTCACCGGAGGCGTACACACAGGAAGAAAAATTGCTGTTCAGGCAGCTGAGAATCTGAAAAAGGTTTCGCTGGAATTGAGCGGCAATGATCCACTCATCGTTTGCGATGATGTGGATCTCGATGTGGCGGTAAACGGCGCAGCCTGGGCGTGCTACCTGAATATGGGTCAGGTTTGTACTTCAATTGAACGGATCTATGTATTCAAAAACGTCGCTGATAAATTTCTGGATAAGTTTGTTTCCTTTGCAAAGTCTTTACGAATCGGAAATCCATTGGGACCGGATGTGGATTTAGGACCGATGATCAATGAAAACCAGCGCCGCAAAGTTGAAGAAAAGTTGGACCTTGCTCTCAAACAAGGCGCTTCCCTTTTGACCGGGGGAAAAAGGCCTGAGAAATTCGATCGCGGTTTTTTCTACCAGCCCACCGTGATCACCAATGTGAATCACGACATGGAGATCATGAAGACCGAAACCTTCGGACCGATTGCTCCCATTATGGCTGTAAGCGGAATTGAAGAAGCAGTTCGGCTTGCCGACGATTCGGATTTTGGTCTCGGAGCGAACATCTTTACGAACAACATGGAATATGCCATGTATGCAATGGAGAATATCCGCGCCGGCACGTTCTGGATTAATGATCCTCTGACGGACAATGACGCGGGACCTTTCGGCGGGATGCGGATGAGCGGAATGAATCGTGAACTCGGCACCGACGGCCTTGAGAACTTCCGCGACGTGAAACATGTCCATCTAGACTACAAGATCGAGCCAAAGTCCTACTGGTATCCGTATAAGTGGCAGAAGTAGTGGCAGAGCATTTGCCCTTGTCGTGAACAGGTTCGCTAATTCCAAGATCGTCACGACCAGCACAAACAAATTGTCGGCAAGCAAATGCTCTGCGCAAGTTTCATGAGAGAGAATGTTTAGAAAGTCCATTCGCAAAAAAGGCTACGACTATTCCTCTGCAGGCTACTATTTCCTTACGATATGTACGCATTTCAAACAACATACCTTAGCGAAAATCGATGAAACTGGGAGTAACCTCACGTCTTTCGGACAAATCGTTCAGTACTGTTGGGACGACATTCCCAAGCATTTCAGGAATGTACGGCTGGATGCTTTCAAAATTATGCCGAATCATATACATGGTATCATCCAGTTAACTGAATCCGGCACGGTCGAATTGTTCTCAGTGATTCAAAATTTCAAATCAGTTTCCACAAGGAAAATCAACAATAGACGGAAACTGCGCTCTACTGTTTGGCAACAAAATTATTTTGAGCGCATCATCAGAACTGAAAAAGAGTTGAATCTAATCCGATTGTATATTTCATTGAACCCAATTCTGTGGCATAAGCATGCTGAACTAGCCGAGCTACACCTGACAGACGAAAAGATCTGGGAGATTCTAGAAAAATATGGTCCAAGCTTGTAGTGGCAGAGCATTTGCCCATTGCAGTGAATAGGTCAGAAACACCATCGACGTTTGAAACAGCACAGAAAAACTTGAGCCGAGCAAATGCTCTGCTCCTTCTGAGACCAGCAGAGCATTTTCACAGCGAGACTAATTTCGAGAAAGGTCAAAGTTAGTTCGACGAAGATTGAGCATACACGCTGAATGGAAAATGCTCTGCCACTACAAGTATCTACAAGTATCTGCAAAAACAGTACTTATCAGATTGTGGTATAATTGAAAGCGCTGGAAAAGGAATGAACGAATCGGTTCGATAGCGTCCAGCGGTCAATCGTCTTCTCATCCTCGAGTCGCGCATTTACGCATAGATGCAAGGACTCGTCAACGCGAAGACGCTCTTTTGCGTCCGCTGAGACGCACCAAACCAAAAGAGAATTAAATGGCGAAATCTATTCAACTAAAGACATCTGTGCCCGGCCCGCGCTCGCTTGCGCTACTCGAACGCCGCCAGATGAGCGTTCCGCGCGGGGTCTACAACGCGACCCCTATTTTTGCGGAGCGCGCTGAAGGAGCGCTCCTTTTCGACATAGATGGGAACACGTTGCTGGACTTTGCCGGCGGTATCGGAACCATAAACGTAGGGCACTGCAATCCAGATGTTGTTGCCGCCGCTTCTGAACAACTCCAACGGTTCACGCACACGTGTTTCAGCGTCGCAATGTACGAGAGTTATATAGCGCTTGCCGAAAAGCTCAATCGGATAACT
>JAKEFK010000286.1 GCA_022616075.1 bacterium | reverse complement strand
GTGAACTCAAACCGGATTTTGTTCCCTGATTATTCCGGTAACAAGATGTTTAATACCCTGGGGAACATTACGGTCAATCCAAATGCAGGCTTGCTTTTTCTTGATTTCGAAAAAGGAAACACGCTGCAGCTCACAGGAAAAGCGCAGGTAATCTGGGAAGAAGAGCGCATTGCAGAATTTGCAGGGGCAGAAAGGCTTGTCGAGTACGAAATCGAGCAGGTCATCGAAATTACCGCAGCTACAAATCTGAGCTGGCGTTTTTTGAGTTATTCACCATCAAACCCAACAAATATGTTATGAATACCATTCAGGAACCGGCTGAAGCAGAATCGGCCTTCCGAACATTGTCCCAGAGGCGAATGCAGATTTTCCCGAAATGATCACGGTCTTCAAGACGCCTGTAAGCGTCCCGAGCGTCCGCCAGGCTGTAAACGTGATCGATCACAGGGTGAATGCGTTGGAGAGATAGAGCACGATTCATCGTATCGAACATTTCGCGTGAGCCGACCTGTAAGCCTCGGAGGCGTGCGTTCTTTTCCATGATCGCCGCCGGGTTGATTTGAGTTAAAAAACCGTCGAGCATTCCGATGACGCCGATGGTGCCACCTAAACGAACGGCGCGAACCGAATCCGCGAGTTTGCCGACAACGTCGACAACATAATCTGCGCCACGCCCTGCGGTCAGTTCGCGCACGACCTCAGACCAGCTAGCCGTGAGTTTAGGATCAATGACATGCTGAGCTCCAAGCGCTCGAAGACGTTCATGCTTAGCTTCGCTTGGCGAGATCGCGATCACATGCGCTCCCATCAGCAGGGCGAATTGCAACGCGAATAAGGAGACACCGCCGGAACCCAGCACCACAACCGTGTCACCAGTCTTTGGTCCCCCTTCGCCATTCAAAGCGTTCCATGCTGTTACTGCCGCACAGGGCAGGGTAGCGGCTTCCACGTCACTCAAGTGTCCGGGAACGCGAACCAAAACTTCTTCTGGGAGGACACGATACTGGACCAACATCTCACCGATCGCGGGCCCATCATTCTCTTCTGTGAGATCTCCCTCCAGCCAGGTCGGAACAAAAGTGGCTGCGATTCGGTCCCCAACCGCAACTCGCGATACACCCTGGGCAATTTCCACTACCACTCCGGCAGCGTCTGAGAGCGGCACCAACGGTAACGGCTTTCTCCATCGGCCATATCCCCGAACGATCAACAAATCCCTGTAATTAAGTGAGCAGGCCTCGATTCGAACCATTACCTTACCCGGACCCATTTGAGGGTCGGGATGGTCAGCTAAAACAAGACCGTCGATAGAATATTTTTCGCGCAACACAATTGCTTTCAACGTTGACCTGTCCCAAGAATTTTTGTTGACCCGCGTTCGATGTGTGCGCGGAAGATTTCACCGGCTCGTTGTTCAGCCCCGATTGTATTCCCTGAGCGGAGCAGATCCAGAATATCTGATGCGACCATTTCGTGGAATATCTCGGCTCGCAATTTCTGTTGAGGGATTTTCCTCAAAACCTTCGCTCGCCATCGATCCATTAAATCCGCGAATTGAGCGTATTCCGTGCCGATATGATCCTTAATGAGGTTCCTGATGTGCTGGGCAAGAACGGGGCTGCTTCCGCTGGTAGAGACGGCAACCATTACTTTTCCGCGTTCAACGATGGCCGGCGCGATGAATGTACACAGCCGGGTCTTGTCCACAACGTTACAAAATATATGACGCTGTTCTGCGAAACGCGCGATGCGCCGGTTCAGTCGTGGATCACCGGTCGCGACAACCACGAGCCATGCATCATCCATGTCTTTGACATTGAACTCGCCCTTTCGATAACTGACCAGATCCTTTTGCACAAGGCGCCTCAATGCCGGTATCAACTGCGGGCTGACTACTTTGATAGAAGCGCGCGAGCTCAGCAATTGCACTACTTTACGAAAAGCAATTTCGCCGCCACCGGCCACCAGAACCTGTCGATCATGTAAATCCAGAAACACCGGATAGTAATTCATACGTTACTCTCGATAAAAGCAATTTCGCGAAGACTGCGGCTAAACGAAACTACTTCGCCGATGACGATCAACGCGGGCTTGCTGACAGGGAGCTCCGACAGGATTTTGTGAACGGAATCTAGCGTAGCGAACCGTGCACTCTGACTGGGAAGCGTTCCTGATTCAATAATCGCGATCGGAGTGGCAGGAGAGCGGCCGGCTTGAAGCAGCTTCGCAACGATCCGCTGGAGGTTCTCGGTCCCCATAAAAATGACAATCGTGTCAACCGCCGTTGCGATTTTTTGCCAGGCCACAGGCGCATGTCTGCTTTCGCATTCATGACCCGTAACAAAAGCGACACTCGAAGCATAATCGCGGTGAGTCAGCGGGATCCCGGCATAAGCGGGGACGGCATGTCCGGCTGAGATGCCCGGAACCACCTGCCATTCTACTTCCGCCTCAGACAAGCACGATACTTCTTCTCCCCCGCGACCGAAGATGAAGGGATCGCCTCCTTTTAAACGAACGACAGTTTTTCCACGGCGGGCGCGATCGATCATCAAGCATCCGATTTCCGTTTGTGAAAGTCGCTTTCTGTCATGCGTTTCGCCAATGAAAATTTTTTCCGCATCGGAAGGAACACAGCGCAATACCTCAACATTAATAAGCGCGTCATAAATTACAACATCGCAACGCTTGAGCAATTGGTATGCTTTGATCGTTAATAAATCCGGATCGCCCGGTCCGGCGCCGACAAGATATACTTTTCCCTGTGCTCCACTCATAGCTCAACAGAAAGTTTATTGATAGAGACAGAATGCCAATCAATACTGAAAGTTAGCCGGCATTGATCTGTGGCAAGCTCCATTCTATAAACGCCCGGAACTGGGCTCGAAAAAGAGAGGCTCACCAATCTGTGATTTTTCAACGCGTTCAGCGAGTCATTGACGTGTCGTAAATTCTCTTGCAATGTCGAGCCGGCCGGGGTAAGGACATACAGTCCTGTCATTCGCTGCTCTTCCTGTGGTCCATAGGCATCGCGAATCCTTCGCGAAGACAAAACGAGTTCCAGCACTTGTTCTAAAACGGGGATGAGGTCGTCCGATACAGTCCCTGCTTCCAGTGAGGAGAGGAGTCGAGCCGTTCGATGATAGGTTGGCGAGTCTGTTGAGAGCGGGATCATCAAATTCCCGATCTCGCGAATCAAAATCTCTTTGTTTTCAGCACTGATTTCAATCATCAGCGTTCTCCTTTAGCAAAGACTCGAGCTCATGTTCGAATCCCCCTGTCTCAATGCTGCAATGCATACCACACTCTTTCGGTGCATTTTTTTCCCACCACCATCGGCCTTCACGAGGATCTTCACCCGCTTGAACAGGGCGAGTACACGGCGCGCACCCAATGCTGCTATAGCCTTTCTGATAGAGAGGGTGCTGGGGTACATCGTTCTTTTTGATGTAATCCAGGAGCTCGTCTCCTGTCCAATCGGCCAGTGGGTTCAGTTTGACGATGGCGCCATGATCGTGATCCAGTTCGATTTTGCGGATGTTCACGCGCGAAGCCCATTGTTCACGTCTCAACCCCGTTATCCAGCCATCCAATCCGCTCAAAGCCTTCAGTAACGGACGCACCTTGCGAATCTGACAGCACACAAGCCTGGAGATGACATCCTTGCGGAAAAGATTCACTCCACGTGTGGAGACCATCTTCCGGACTTCTTGAGCATCCGGAAAAAATACTTCAATTTTGATTCCGTATCTGCTGCAGACGCCATCAATGAAATCGTAAGTTTCTTCATGCAATCGGCCGGTGTCGATGGTGACGACCCGAACTTCCGGGTCAATTCTGGTTGCCATGTCTATGATGACCATTCCTTCAGCCTGAAAACTCGTCACAATTGCCAGCCTGGTGCCAAGTTGCTCAATGCCCCAACGGATGACATTCTGAGGAGATTGGTCGTCAAACAAAACTGATAACTCGCCGATTTGCAGTTCGTCAAAAATTACGGATTCAGCTTGTGGTGTCATGTTCATCCCGCAATGATGGCTTGAAGTTGTTCATCACTATGGTTGATGCAAAACTGTTGGAAACTCGCTGACGAGGAAGTTTCGGCTCCCGCTAAATATGCGCGCAACAACCGTTCTAACGCATACTTAATCTGGTCAGCCGGGATGCGTCTACCCAGAGGTTTTCCGATTGCCACATTCTTTCCGCGGCCTCCGCGAAGTATAATGTCGTACGCCTCAAGTTTTTCGCCTTGTGGCGTTCGTACCGTTGTTCCCATCAAGCCGATATCGCCGATCCAATGGTGTCCACAAGCGTGCGGACAGCCATCCAGAAAAATTCGTAAATGATGCGATGCCGGGCCAACTACTTTTTCCAGATGAGTGATCACATCCACCAACCGGGACTTTGTCTCCGTTACAGCAAAGTTGCAGAACGGCTGGCCGGTGCACGCGATGCTTGAGCCTCTCAAGCTTCGTTCCAAACGGATACCGATGTCTTCCATCTCTTTAAACACCAAGTCCACATGGCTTTGACCAATGCCTGTAAGAATCAGATTCTGCTGTTGTGTTAGCCGAATGTCTCCTCCCGTTCGTTCTGCCACGTTCGCAACACGAATCATTTGTTCCCCTCGAATGATGCCGGAAAGCATTGGAAATCCAATGTAGAATAAATTCTCATCGCGCTGCCGGTTCACTCCTAAATGATTTGTTTCATCAACGGGCGCGGTCACATCCACGATTTGCTTCAATGGATGACCGAATCGGACCTCAACGCGTCTGCGGAACTCTTCGGCACCCAGGTCGTCAATCATGAATTTCAATCGTGCTTTGATGAAAGATTGGCGATATTTCAAATCTGCTTTCCACACATCCAGAATGGACCTTACTAAGGACAGTGTTTCATCGATTTCGACAAATACTCCCAGAGGTTTTGACAATCTGGGCGTCGTGGATAATCCACCTCCCACCCTATAGTTATTCCGCGATCAAGAAGTTAGTGAAGGGGGAAAGGCGACAGTGGCAGCCTTTTTCTTTCTTCTTTTTTTGCTACTTTTTTTCTTCTTTCTTTTTGTGGAAGGCTGTGGAAATGTGGAAAAAGTTTTTTGGTGTGCACGGGCTCTTTGATGGTTTCGGGCTTTCAGCGATACGATCAGGCCGTAAACAAATTCTATCAAGGTTAAACGCCCTCGTTACGAATTTCCCACCCAGACACTTGATGACTAAGCGAGGACCTTCGAATGAGGGCGTTAGCGTTTTGACCAGTTATACATATTTGATGAAGTGTGAAACGCCTTCAGCAGAGATTTTGCTGCACAATAGTGGAGTGCGAAGCAAAAACACGCAACGCCCTCGTTACGAATTTCCCGCCCCGACACTTGATGACTAAGCAAGGACCTTCGAACGGGGGCGATGCTTTGATCAAAAACGCATACTCAGATGACGTCTTTGGAAGACTCTACTATAGGGACTGCGCAGGATCAAGGCGAGCGTGTGGCAAGCAAGGAGGTTGTTATGGAAAGCACAAAGATAGATATCGAATCTTTTGCGGCCTGGATAGGAATTGACTGGGCCGACGAAGAGCACGCGATTTGTCTGTTTGCGAAGGGGTCTGATCGTGTGGAACGCTCCAAGGTAAAACAGACGCCCGAAGATTTACAGGAATGGATCAGTGAATTGCGGATCCGATTTGCCGGCAGCAAAATCGCCATCGCCGTTGAGCAAACCAGAGGACCATTGATCTACGGATTAATCGGATGTGAATTCATGGTGTTGTATCCGATCAATCCGAAGTCACTGGCACGGTACCGGGAAGCACTCTGCGGCAGCGGAGCAAAAGACGATCCAACAGATGCTGAGTTATTGCTCCAGTTTTTGCGTTCTCATCAGGACCGTTTGAAGGCCTGGTTTCCTGAAGATCCCCAGACGCGTAAACTGCGAATGCTGGTCGAGTTTCGTCGGAAATTGGTGAATCGGACTACAGCCATCAGGAATCAAATCACCGGTTTACTCAAAGGATATTATCCACAGGCTTTGGATTCAGTAGCTCAAGTGAGAACAAAAATGGCATGCGATTTTTTGAGCCGATGGCCTTCATTAGGACAGTTGCAGAAAGCCAGGCCCGCACAGCTTCGAAAATTCTACTATCAGCATAACTGCAGGTACGTTCAACTCGTTGATCAGCGGATTGCCGAGATTCGAACGGCTCGTGCGTTGACCGAAGATGAAGCGATTGTTTCGTCCAGCGCGCTAATGATCGAGGCACTAGTAGAAGAGCTGAGACCTCTGCTGAGCCAGATAGATCGTTTTGACAAGGAGATTGCAAAGGCATTTCAGGCGCATCCGGATCGGGAGATTTTTCAAAGTTTCCCGGGAGCTGGTCCGGCCTTAGCGCCGCGGCTTGCGGTAGCCCTGGGCACAGACCGTGATCGTTTCGAGTCAGCACTTGAAATTCAGCAATTCTACGGAACCGCGCCGGTTACCGAGCGTAGCGGCAAACACACATGGATTCATTGGCGCTGGGCATGTCCCAAATTTGGGAGACAAAGTTTCGTAGAGTTTGCCGGAGAATCGATTCTTTTCAGCCGCTGGGCATCCGCGTTTTATAAGGAACAAATGAGACAAAAAAAGACACGGCATGCTGCTATCAGATCACTTGCTTACCGGTGGCAGAGAATCATTTTCCGTTGTTGGAAGAACGGCACGCTCTATGATGAGGAGAAATATCTGAAAGCACTACAGCGCAGAAATTCTCCTTTGGTAAAACTTCTTAATTTGCCAAAGACACCAAAATCAGCAATGCAGAACCGCTCGGGCTGGAGCAGCGCAGGCGATATCATAACGAAATTGCGACAAAGCACTGTTGAAGGCAATGTGCAAAAAACCAAATAAGGGAGACCAAGAACACCCAAAAAATACTTGACGGAGCACCTCAGATGTCCT
>JAKEFK010000285.1 GCA_022616075.1 bacterium | reverse complement strand
TGCTGACAACGATTGCTTGTCTTTTGATTCTTGCGCAATCGCTAATGCTTGCTCTGACGACTGGAGAGCTTCCTGAAAACGGCTTTCCCGTTCATGAAGTTCGCTGATTCCAACCAGCGCCGAAACGATAGTAGATCGATCATTGATCTGCTCGCTTAACACTCTTCCCTGCTGAATGAGCTTCATGGCTTCCGCATATTCCCCGAGCTTCGTTCGTATCCGCCCAATACCAATCAAACTTTTTGCGGCAGCCGCATTGTCATCAGACTCTTCAGCACTTTTCAGACTCTTTTCGTATTTGGCAATCGCTTCGGAATACTTTCCGATTTTCTCCAGTTCGTCGCCCTGCTGATAAAGTTGCTGCCATAAAGCCGGAGTCTGCACATCATCTGCAACAGAACAAAGGGGTAAAAAGAGGAGAATCACTGTAAGAGGAATCATTCAACCACCTTCTCCAATGGTATCACCCGTACCGCGCATCCCGCATCTCGCATCCCGCAAATGTGGAATTTTGCTTTTTTAAACGTCTGTACAGAGTGGAGACAGTCTGTAAGGAGGACTTATGTCGGAGATCAAAACAACGGGCCATCAAAGCATCCATTCTATTCAATCAGCGCCGCCGGAGGGATCAGAAAAAAAACCAGAGATTGGAAAGGAATACAAACCGGCTGAATTTCGTCCGCTTTCAAATGAACAAAAGGAGTACATCAAACAAACAAGGAATGCGGAAAATAAAATGGCCGAATCAGCAATCATGGCAAAAACAGCTTCTTCTTACGGGGGCATTTTGGGCGGTGTAGCCAATGGATTAAAAGAAGTTAAAAAAAGCGACAAAGGTTTAGCTTCAGGGTTGGAATCTGACAACAAACAGGCCGGAATAGATTTTGTTAAGGCAGGGGGAACTCAAGAGACTACGAAGGAATTTGTTAAGGATCAAAAAGAATTCCTTCCAACTCAAACCGGGCCGATTGCTGAATACAACTCGTCAGAACCCGTGCTAAAGGCAGAGAAGTTTTTTCCGTCTATTCGATTTGAGTCCGCAACACCAATTCTAGATGGGGAGGCTGAGCGTGAGGAGGAGCCTGTTGCAGCAACAGAACCGCTAAAGACCAAGTCTGGGAACGAGTAATTGAAAATTCGGAGGAGAGTAAGATGGAAATCAGATGGAATGCTGGAATGACCCCAGCGAAGGTCGGCCAAGAAGTAACGACAACAGGGATCAGTTCGGTTGCGAATGGCGTGTCGCAGGCGACTCCAGCCGGAATTTCAGCGCTAAGGATACCTTTGAGAAGACAACGATTCTAGTGCAGGTTTCCGGACAGTCCATTCTTGGCGGTAGCGCTGACAAACCGCGGAGAAGTGCATCTCAATCAAGGAAAGATTGTGGAAGCGGCACTCGATTTTGAACAAGCGATCAAACTCGATACTGACAAAAAGCATCCAGTAGTAAACCGCGCTCGCTTGCTTGCGATTCTAACTCGCGAAGCTTTGAACTTTGCCAATACTGAAGCCATCGAACCTGTACAAGAGACTCGTCGCCGCATCATCAACCAGCTCACTGCCTGAATCTCAATTCGGAATATGGCGCCTTAATCAAAGAATACCGAAGGCGCTTCTATTCTTTTCGCTATGACTTTTCTTGCGACCTGGCGGTTCAATATGGAATCTTCTGCCAGGTAGACTTCCCCCATTCCGCCTGCTCCAAGTTTTTCTCGAATACTGAAATGCAAGATCGTTTGTCCGATCATGCTATTCATCACTAGCGACAATTCGCTTGAAATCGGTATCAACAGATACCGGGTGGTATACTGAAACTCAGGAAACCACGGTGCGTGCGGAGTCGACCGAAATAACGCATTTGCTAATGGCCTGGCGCAACGTAAATTGGCGGGAGAGCCCAGGTCACCTATTGCAAACTACAGCACTTGTTCATGAAGCTTATTTGCGCCTAGTGGAAGAGAATGATCGTTCGTTGCGGAATCCTTTACCACCAATTGAAATCGGAGGCTAATCATGACTCCGGAGCAATGGCATCAAATTGACAAGTTGCTAGAAGCCGCACTGGATCACAATCCTGAAGATTGGCCTTCATTCCTAAAACAAGCATGTGGCGGTGATGACCGCTTGCGCGAAGAATTGCATGCAATTCTACTGTCACTTCAAAAGCATGAGGGGTTCTTGGAAACGCCCCTAGCAAATGAAATTATCCAATTACTAATTAGGAAGCATCTCCCGCCGAAATCCATGGGGCCTTACCAAATTTTGGAACTGCTTGGCAGTGGTGGCATGGGGGATGTCTACTGCGCCATAGATACCCGGCTGGATCGCAAGGTTGCCATCAAGGTCTTGCAGCAACATTTAACAAGTGACCATGAGGCTCTGAAGCGTTTTGAGCGAGAGGCAAAAGCTATCGCTACACTCAACCATCCGAATATTCTGGCAATTTACGAGTTTGACACTACCAACGATATCTCGTTCTTAGTTACGGAATTACTGGAGGGGCAAACGTTGCGGATGCGGATGGCTCGCGAGCCAATCGAACTAGATAGGGCGTTGGAAATCGCAATTGCCATTGCAGAAGGACTTTCTGCAGCACATTCGAAACGTGTGATCCATCGAGATCTGAAACCGGAGAATATTTTTCTTACCAACGATGGTGGCATTAAGATTCTCGATTTTGGTTTGGCACGACTCACACGGATCGTATCAGAAGAAGGGAGGACACAAGAAGTCACTAGATCAGTAGAAACAGAGAGTGGAGTGATTCGAGGCACAGTTCCCTACATGTCCCCTGAGCAGGTGCGCGGAACTGATGTGGATGCACGCACGGACATCTTTTCGTTCGGCTGCGTGCTGTACGAAATGGTAACAGGCACTAACACTTTTCGTAGGAATACGAATCAAGAAACCATTGGAGCTATCCTTCACAAAGAGCCACCTCCAGTAAGCAATGAGGTTCCAAAGCCCCTGCGTGAGATCATCTCTCGTTGCTTGCGAAAAGAACCGGTTCAAAGGTTTACTTCGGTACAGGAATTGTTAGGTGCATTGAAAATGGTGGCGACGGTCGCCAAACCGGAAATAAAGCCTGACGCCCTACCACATCGAAGACTTTGGCCGCTTGCAGCAGTACTTATTTTGGTCGCCTTTGCTTTAGGAGTTCTATGGAAACAATGGAAAATACCCTCCGGAGGTTTGGATAAGATCGAATCGATCGCGGTGTTACCGCTACAAAATCTTTCCGGGGACTCCAACCAGCAATATCTTGTGGACGGAATGACGGAAGAATTGATTGCTGAGCTCTCCAAAATCAGCGCATTAAAAGTGATCTCGCGTACCTCTTCGATGCAATATAAAGACGCAAAAAAGCCGCTTCCGGAAATTGCAAAGAAGTTAGACGTCGATGCTCTTGTAGAGGGCTCAGTGCTTCGCGAAGGGGATCAGGTTCGAATTACGGTGCAGTTGATTCATGGACCCTCTGACCGCCATCTCTGGGCTCGAAGTTATCAGCGGCAAATGCAAGGGGTGCTGGCACTTCATAGCGAGGTGGCTCAGGCGATTGTGCAGGAGATTCAAGCAAAGCTCACACCTCAAGAACAGAAACGGTTGTCCGATAAACGCTCGGTAAATCCGGCCGCTCACGAAGCATATTTGAAAGCGCTGTATTATTATCGGAAATCTTATACTGTAGAGGAATTTCAGAAAGCTTCTCAACTTCTCCAGCAGGCCGCAACGCTGGATCCTCAAGACCCCTTAGTTCAAGCGGCGCTTGGTAATGCTTACTTGGATTCAGGCCTAGCGGCGTTACTTACGCCGTCAGAAGCCTATAGTAAGGCGAACGAAGCTGCACTTCGGGCTGTGCAACTGGATGATACTCTGGCGGAAGCACATGAGATTCTCGGTAGAGTGCATCACTACTACACTTGGAACCAGACTGCCGCTGGAGAGGAATACCGTCGAGCGATCGAGTTGCAGCCCAATGATGCAGGCATTCGCGGGGCCTATGCTTGGTACCTTGGTCGTACCGGCCGACAAGAGCTTGCCCTTGCAGAGGCTAAGAAAGCAAAAGAACTGGACCCACTCAGTATGTGGCGGATTATTGATCTCGGAATGGTATACCGCTTCTCCCGCCGGTATGAGGAAGCGCTCGCGCAATTTAAGAGGGTATCCGAACTGCAACCTAATCTAACGCAGGCAGGGTATCAAATGGCGAGGGTCTATATAGAAACAGGTCAGTACGAAGCTGCCATTAACGAAATCAAGGGACTTCAGCTGTTGGATCCCGCCGATCCCATGTTTACACCTTTGTTGGGATTGGCATATGGACTTTCAGGAAAGAAAGCAGAGGCAAGCAAAATCCTTGAAAATCTCCAGGAGAAACGGAAGCGGGAGTACGTTCGTCCTTACATGCTCGCGGAATTGTACGTTGGGCTAGGAGAGAGGAATCGCGCACTCGAATGGCTGGAGAAAGCTTGTGAGGAACGGGATGACTGGATTGTTTTCTTACATGTGGATCCAAACATGGATCTCTTGCGATCCAAGCCCCGTTTCCAAGCAATACTGAAGCGCGTTGGACTTCCTACAAACGCAAATTAATTCGAAAGCTTCAATTTGAATTTTGGAATGGGCAGCGAAATTAGGGTATTGCGAGAATTTTATTGTGAAGAACCTGGCGCTTTCCAGTTTACGATTACATAAAGATTCGCCAGAGTGGGCTGCGTGACGATCGTATTGATCAGAAATTTCGATCCATCATGCGAGACATCATACTGAGCATCACCTCCCCAGGCTCCAAGCGTAATCGGAAGGGTACCGGTTTTAAACAAAGGAACAGGAAGAGCTGCGTTGAAATTTGGTTGCGTTGTGATAGGAACGGCCATCATCGTACCATCTGCTGTCAGGTAGAATAACTCTTTCCCATCACGTCTCCATTTTGGTTCGCTTCCACCGTCAGACGAAATTTGCCACTTGC
>JAKEFK010000284.1 GCA_022616075.1 bacterium | reverse complement strand
TACTACGATCCTGCCCTGGGCCGCTTCCTCCAGCAGGACCCGGAAGGTTACTCCGATTCACCCAACCTCTACCAGGCCTTTCTTAACAACCCGGTCAATTACACCGACCCCATGGGCACGGAAGCAATTCCAGGCCGGGAGAGTAAGCAGATTCAGTGCAAAACTGGAGTCTTGAGTCCCGATTCTCCAGACTGTGTAGGTCTGGAGGCTCATTTTTCTGATACATCAGAGTGTTCTGTCGGAAGAACTCCGGGACAAGCTTACAGTTGTATCGTTAATAGCCTGCCTGGGTCGGTTTCGGATGCTGAAAAGAAATCGATTGCCTTACAGGTTGTTGGCCACAATTACCCGAACATTGAGCAACCCTCACAGCAGGATTTAGCCGTCACAAAGGGAGCTCTCCTTGCGGAGCGTCCTGTGGAATTAATGGGTGAAGGTTTAGCCATTTTCTTTACTACGGTGGCGCCTGGAACGATCATTGCCGAACTTGCACCGGCAGCAACTCTGGGTTTAGAAGCGGAAGGGTTGTTAAGGCCGCCGGTACGTGTACCGCGTCCTGCTTGGCGAAAATCCGAACTTGACGTTGGTGAATTGTTGGAGAGTGTTGGATACGAATCGGAACCTTCATTCTTAAATGGTCAGCGGGTACCGCGTAACACTTCTGGTTCAACGCGTCCGGATTTTGCTAATCCTGAATGGAGCGTAGACGTGAAAAACTATAGTATTGACACATCGGCACACCGAGCTGATACGGTTTACAAAATCTCAAAGCAAGTACAACATCGAGGGCAACATTTACCAGCGCAGATGAAGCAGCGGCTTATACTCGACATTCGTGGCCAGAACATCCCTGACGGTACGGTGCAAAAAGTAATTCAGCGCCTGAGCAAGAAGACAGGAATTCCTGCAGAAAGAATAGAAATACTGAAATAGACCCATGGGCGTGAATTTTGTAGTCGACAATAAAACATTTAATGTGGGAAGCGCAAATTTTCTACACAGTTTCTTTTCGACAATATCGTACAACATGGAACCACAAGGATGGGGATCGAGATTCCCAATGTTGATAAAGCACCTTTATATGGGACGACTTCCTTATGAAAAGTTGCCGCAATTAAGAGAGGAGTTGCAAAACGTCCTTATGGAGCTTGAAAAGCTTCCGGTTAGCCGCGTTATTTGGGACATAGAAGATCTGGCGAAGGAAATACCGGGCGGACCACTAGCGGGGAACGTTAAGACAGCGGCTGATTTCTTTATAACGGATGTCGGGACAAGCCTTTTTGATGAGCTTAATCAAGCGATAGATTACGCAATGAAAAGGAAGGCCGACATTACGATACTCTGAAAAACCGCACATATTTTTAGAATTGTTCATCAAATTGTTCTGACCGTTTTAAAAATTGACATAGTATTATTTTTATAATACGATACTTTTAACGTTCCAACAAATGTTTTTCAAGGAGGGCATTATGTTGGAGATCAACCGATCCCAGATTCTCCGAGCGATTACTTCAAATACCCGAGTTTCGGGCTACAGTCATAATTTTTACAGATATCCTGCGAGATTCTCTCCACAAGCTGCACGCGAAATCATTGCTGAATTCTCTGCGCCAGGAGATTGGATCTTGGATCCATTCATGGGGGGAGCTACTGCCATAGTTGAAGCGTTGACGCTTGGTCGTCTTTCGATTGGCGTAGACATCAATCCGCTGGCCCACTTTATTGCATCGGTAAAAACGACCCCATTAAGCACGAAGGATAAACAGACAATTCGCGAGTGGGTCGATGATACGTTACGCCATCCTAGAAAGATTAGTCAGTCGGGTCTTGTTCAAAATCTTCCAGAACGAATCGAAAAGAACTTTGCGTCGATTCTTTTGAATGTTGATTCCTTACCGTATCAACGTCAGCGTCGGTTCATGCGCGGCGCGATATTACGAACCGGGCAGTGGGCTGTTGATTGCCGGGACGGTCTTCCAGGACGATACCAAATTTTTGAAAGGCTTCGAAATACAACAGAGGAAATGTTTGAAGGATTAGGAGAACTTGAGAATGCTTGTCGGCGGCAGGGCATTCCCAAAAATAAGATTACTAGCAGGAGAAGATTGTACTGTCGCGATACGGTTGCGTTGAAAGTTCGTTCCCTTGGTGATTTTCAGCAAAAGCCACGATTGGTTTTAACGTCTCCTCCATATCCAGGCGTTCACATTCTATATCACCGGTGGCAAATCAGAGGTCGCCGAGAAACGCCGGCGCCATACTGGATTGCAGCGCTTAAAGATGGAAACAGCGAAGCATTCTATACCTTCGGTGGACGCTCGAAAGCGGGATTAGAAAAATACTTTTTGACACTCCGAACAGCTTTTCAATCGATAAAGCAGATGATTGATCCGAAAGCGTTCGTTGTTCAGCTCGTTGCCTTTGCTGATACCGAATCTCAGCTACCACAGTACCTGCAGGCGATGCACGAGGCTGGATATAAAGAGAAACATATCTTTTCCAGCGGACGAATCAGTCGTGAAGTTCCGAATCGAAAATGGTATTCACGAATGCTCGATCAGCATGACGCTGCAAAAGAAATACTCCTCGTGCATCAACCTGACAGTTCGAGGAGCTAAGAACTTCTTACCTGTGGCCCACGGGGCAGATTCCGAACGATTGAGACGATCACTCTTGCCAGTCCGTTGCAGAGTTGACTCACTTTATCCAAATCTTCGGCGATCTCTTCGGTCGATTCAGCGGATCCGTTACCGTTCGTTTTTTGCTCGGCCAGCCGTTTCTGGTCTTTCAAGATTCCCATCGAGCAAAGAACCAATCCCCACTCAAACCAGAATTTAATAAGTGATTTTTCTTCGTCCTTTGCGCGCGAAAGTTCCGTTAAGAGAAAAGCGTTATCGACGTTTACCCAAAACGTATACCCCTGACCATCCTCGTTATGAGCGATCTTTAGCGCCGTGAATTCATTGAAATTCAACAGCGGATTGGTCCACTGTTCACGGCGGACCTCCCTTATATCCGGTTTTGCCAATGCATGTTCTAATCTGCTTCCTGTATCCTCTGGCTTGTGGCCTTCACGCCTCGGTCCTGGCGGAGGAGTAGGAGCATTGACATCGGCTCCAGCTTTCAGTTTGAATTTGCAAACAAAAGGCCCTCCCTTCGTTTCCCGCTCGATGTCCATTACATTTACCGTGAAATCAACCAGATCTCCGATCTTGGCGTTCCACGGCATCGCGAATCTTGCACTGAACTTTCCATTCCACAACCGATTCGATTCGCAGAGATTCGGAGGATCAAAATAAATTTTCCCTGGAAAATCAATCCGTTTGAAGTAATCGTTTTCTGCATCGGTTTCAAATTCGATTCGGACGGTTCGATTGAGGGGACAGTGCTTAAGCAGCCCTTCATTCGGCTCTTTGCTCAATCTGAAATACGTCGGAAATTTTTTTCCGCGGAAGACTTGAGGGTCACCTGGACCGGTGCTGGTAACCAGCCTTGTGCCAATACCGAGCAGGGAAGCAAGAGTCGGATCAACTTTTAAAAGATCCTGAAAGAAATCAATCTTTTCCTCTTGTTCTGAAAGTGTTTTTTCCATCAACCGCTTCTTCCGCAGTGCGTTGTACTCTCGTAGCCCCGGATGATCCCTCAGCTCTTCTTTCAGGGATTGCAGGATCTCATCGTATACTTCATTCCGGCGCAAGCGATCCCGGGATGCCATAAAGAAATCTTCACGCACCTGATCATTCATCGATGTGCAATCTACAGATACAAGAAGGTGATTGCTCAGGTAATCGAACTTCAAGCTGGTAGTAATGAAATTTTGAGGTAGTTGCCCGTGTACCTGACCATTTACCGTAAAGAATACGCCGTGCGGGATGTGCCGGGGGTCAAGATCTTCACGGAACAAACCGATTTTATAAGGAAGAGAACCGATGGAAGGTAGGTTCAGATCGGCGTACGCTGGAAAACCAGCTTCGACCTTCTTGTTATCTTCCTCTTCCCCCGCATCAAGGCTGACAGTAACCCAGACTCCAGCAAGAGTCGTGCTGTAATAGTTCGCCTTGTATTCCCGAGTCTCTGTAATGCGAAAGGGAAGACAAGGAGAATGTAGATATCTTTCGAGTTCATAACGAGCTTCTGTTGTTGCAATCGACCGTGGCTTCCAACGGTAGTTGTAAAGCTTTACACAAGTGCCATGGGCGAGTGGCATCGAATATGCTTCAGCAGGATTATTCTTGCTAGATGCCCCAGGCAGCAGGTCAATTGAAGGTGCTGCGAAGGACGGGATCTTTCCTCCCGGCGCTAAATAAACATACATCGAACTCTTACGTCCGCCAGCTGGTAACAAGCGGCGCACAATTGTGAAACCCCACAACTCGCTAGTATTGTCTGTTCCTGATACCGGAGCACCCGGATGACGTTTGGAGAGGATCAGTTGATAGTTGCGCGTACCGCAAAACTGAAGGATTCCAGTGCCGCCTGAATTGAATTTGCCCTGTACAAATGGGATTCGCATTTTGTTAGAACGATTGAGCGAAAGAAACGTTTTCGGAAATTGCGCCGGTGTTTGTCCCTCCCCACGGTCAATGATCAGATAGGATGGACTTTGTTTTGCCCCAACAGCGACCAGATGAACGTTGTCGGCCAATTCTTTTAATTCTTTGCCCTGGATGTTTTCCAATAACCCATCACGAACTCCGAAGAACGCTTCAACGGCTTTTGCCATGGTTCGAGGTGCTTGCGGACTTTCTGGATCAATCCCTTTTTTAAAACAATCGGCCATCAAAACGGCATCGATTCCGTTAATTATTTTTTCAACAAGAGCTGCGGTAGGATCTGCTTGTTGATTTCCGATCAGATTGAAATTATTCTCATAGTCGCTGAATGGATGCCAAATCTCGGAGGTGTCATTCAAAAATCCAAACTCTTCGAGGATGGCATCCACTTCACTTTCATCTTCTGCCTTTAACAGTTTTTCTAGCAAACTTTTTTCATTCATAACCCACACGCTTCCTGTTTTAGATTATGCTGTGGCAGCTTCACGAAACGATGCCATGCTGCCCCAGACTTGTTCTTCTTGTTTTGTCAGCTCAAGGCCGACGTGTTGTTTTAAAACTGCCAATGTGGCGACACGTGCCTGACGGTTCGAAACAACGGAACCTGCCGTAATACAAGCGTTCTCCCACATTGGATTAACCTTATTGCCGATCGACTTACGCCAGTCGATATCTTTCAATTTTGTAAGCCTTTGTTTCCACTCCTTCGGATAGGATTCAATGAGACTTTTACCCAATCCGCCGAGTGCGCGCAGAACAACGGCATGAGCGTTGATTTTTTCTTGTCTCAGTTCAGCGGCTTTCAACTCGTCGTTTTTTACCTTTCCCCAGTCCGAAATCATTGTTGCTACGGTGTTCCAGTATTGAGTAGCAAGTTCAACCTTATCCCTGTATTCTTTCGTTCCAC
>JAKEFK010000283.1 GCA_022616075.1 bacterium | reverse complement strand
CACGCAGAAGAGCCCGCCGGTCAGCTCCAAAAGGTGATTCAACGGAAGAATCGACAGGAACACCTCGTCGCCGCTGATTCCTATCATCTCCGTAAGCATTCGAACCTCAAATACAATGTTTCCAAAAGTGATGATCACACCTTTTGCAGAGCCGGTTGTGCCGGATGTATAGGCGAGAAGACAGGGTTCCTGCATTTCCCTCTCGACACCTTCTAACGTATTAGATGGCTGCAAACGCCTGAATTCACTGAAGTACCAGCATTTTCGAAGAGCGGGAGTGGCGGTTCGCAACGATTCAGCCGCGGCCCGAACCGAATCCGATGCGAGCAAGAATTGCGGGCGGGCATCCCCAACAATGGCAAGGATCTCGGAAGTCGTAGCCCGGATATCCAGCGGTACGATCACTCCTCCCGCTCTCACTCCACCGAAAAAGGAGATGACCCATTCAGGACAGGACTCACCCCAAATTGCGATTCGATCCCCGCGGCGAGCTCCCTGCTCGCGCAAAAAATCCGAAAGTTGATTGGATCTGCTTGAGAGTTCGAGGTAACTGCACGTTTCCCAAACAACTCCTTTTCGTATGGAAAGGGCAGTATGTTCCCCAAAGGTCTGTAACTTCAGCTGCATCAAATTCAGAATACTTTCCTGTTCGGGTTCCATGTGACTTCTCCTAAATCTTAGGAACTTGCAAGAGGTTTGCCAAACCGGGATTTTCTTGCAAAAATAACTCATCACGCAACGGAGGGACTCATGCACTGGTATTACGAGAGTGGCGGACAACAGATCGGCCCCTTAACAGAGGAACAATTCCGCGCCGAAGTCAGAAAAGGCAAGATTTCACAAGACACACTGGTGTGGAACGAATCACTCACCGGTTGGATAAAGTATGGAACACTCGCAGCGCCATCGCCTCCGCCGGTTTCAGTTCCTCAACAAACTTTTGCAGCTACACAAAGCTGCTCTCAATGTCGAAGGAATTTACAACAACAAGAGATGATTCAGTACGGGGGCCTTTGGGTCTGCGCCGCATGCAAACCCGCTTTTTTTCAAAGACTGAAAGAAGAAGGAAGAGTTTCAGCTCTCTGGCGGGATGGAAAATTTCTGGTTGCTGCGTGTGATACAGTGCTGCCGGACCGGTGCGTCAAGTGCAACCGTCCGGCAAGGGGACTACGGATGACAAAAAAATTGTACTGGCATCACCCGGCCTTATATTTGCTGATCTGCGCCGGCGTTTTGATTTACGCAATCGTTGCACTGGTCGTTCGCAAAACGGCGACTCTTCATCTGGGAATCTGTGAGGAGCACAGAAACAAACGGAAACGTTCCATCGCAATCACCTGGTCTCTTGTTGCCATAACCATCGTGCTTTTTGTTGTATCTGCGGTGACAGAGGAAGGAGCCATTGCGGGGCTAGCAGTTCTCGTGCTCCTGGCAGCCATCATCTTCGGGATTGTAACTACACAATTAGTGGCTCCCGTCAAAATTGATGATCAGGGAGTTGTCTGGCTGAAAGGTGTTCCGCCGGCTTATTTAGAAGGATTGCCCTCCTATCGAAGCGTTTAGTTCAAAAGAATTATTTTTTCCATTGAAATCGCTTCAGGTCGATTTTTCCGGCAGGATTGAACACGACTTTCTCGATTTCCAGCAGGCGCCGTTGACGTTTAGCTGTGAATCCGGATAGTGAGATGCGCCCCTGAGAATTGATCACACGATGCCAGGGAATGCCAGAGTTTTGCGGGAGACCGTGGAGCGCGTAACCCACCAGGCGCGCATGTCCGTCAATTCCTGAAAGGCGCGCGATCTGTCCATAGGTGGCAACCTTTCCGCGCGGGATTTTTTTTATCTGTCGCCAGATCAGTTCGTGTTTCATAACTCCGACAGAAACCGCTCGAGTCGCCGGATGGTGCCGGCCTGTCCCATCGAATGAAGAAGCTCAAATAGACCTGGTCCCGATGTTTTGCCGCTTACAGCGAGCCGGACGGGATGAATCAATACGGCTGCTTTGATTCTTTTTGTTTCGGTGAAGCTCCGCAAATACGCTTCGAGCGTCGCAACTTGCCAATCCGGTAGTTGCGATAAACGGTACATAAATTCTTCTAGCAAGGGTTTCAACCCGGGTTCCTTGCGGGTTTTTTCCAGACCTTTTGTATCGTAGGAAAAATCCTCACGATAGAAAGGCTCCAGCATTTGAATCAGCTCAACGAGAGTCACAGAACGCGTTCGCATCAGATCGACTCGTTGCGCAAATTCCGGATCTTTGCTCCATTCTTTGTTCTGTAAGTAGGGGCCTGCCGCTTCCAGAATTCTTTCCAGACTCAAAGAAGACATATATCTTCCGTTCATCCATTGCAGTTTCTTGAAATCAAATACTGCGTTACTGCTGCCAACGCGCGCAAGATCGAACTCTTTTGTCAGTTCTTCAAGACTGAAAATCTCTCTTTCATCTCCCGGATTCCATCCGAGCAAAGCGAGAAAATTTACCAGCGCTTCCGGAAGAATCCCCTGGTTCCGGTATTCTTCCACGGCTACGGCTCCGTGCCTCTTGCTCAGCCTCTTTTTGTCAGGACCGAGGATCAAAGGAAGATGGCCAAATAACGGAGGAGTCGAATCAAATGCGTCGTAAAGAAGAATCTGTTTGGGAGTATTTGAAATGTGATCATCCCCGCGGATCACATGCGTGATCTTCATGTCGATGTCATCCACGACAACTGAAAGATGGTAAGTAGGATAACCATCCGAACGCAGCAGGACGAAATCATCGATCGAACCATGATCGAGTGAAATTTCACCATGCACAAGATCCTGAAAAGCCGTTCGTCCCGAAGGCACAAAAAAACGGATCGCATGTGGTTCGCCGCTTGCCAATCTTATTTCGATTTCTTCAGGACGGAGGCTCAAGCAGATTCGTTCGTATTTCCACGCTCCTGTGGCTTTCATTCCCGCTTCGCGCCGCGCGTTGAGATCTTCGGGTTTGCAAAAACAACGATAAGCTTTCCGGCGTTCTACGAGTTGAAGAGCCGCTTGTTTGTACATGGTGAGACGTTGCGATTGAAAAAATGGTCCTTCGTCCCATTTCAACCCGAGCCATTCCAGGCTGTTTAAAATAATCTGGACCATTTCCTCGGAAGAGCGCTGAACATCCGTATCTTCAATTCGTAAGATGAATGTGCCGTTCAGCTGACGAGCATAAAGCCAGTTATAGAGAGCCGTTCGGGCTCCGCCCACGTGGAGATATCCAGTAGGGCTGGGGGCAAAACGCAAACGAAAGGATTTGTCTGCCATGTTATAATCCCCTAAACGGAGATGATTCTAATGAGAAAAGTGTCTCTAATCAAACTTTTGATTGTAACAGGTTTTACTCTGGTGCTGTCCGGCTGCTTTTTTGGAGAGGATGATAGTGGATCGGCCGGCGTGAATATTGCTGGAACCTGGCGAGCGACGGTCCGGGTGGAGAATTGTTCGCCTGCGGACGTCTGTGACGATGTGGGTTTTGAACCCGGCACGACCGTTACGGCTGTCATGGTATTGCGTCAGGACGGAACAAAGGTGGAAGGCACCTACACGTATTCGGGCTCCGGCATTGAGGCGGATGTTGAGGGCACAATCAGAGATAACCATCTGGTATTGAAGGGAGATGCGAAAAATCCTTTGGGCAGTGCGACAGTGGATCTTGTAGCATTCGCGTCGGAATCTCTGATTGATGCGGCAGTTTCCCACAACGTCAGAGTGTTTGATGGCAGGTCGGGAACGGTGAGCGGCTCGGGTGATTTTAGCAAATAAAATTTTCACCGCAGAGGACGCGGAGGCCGCAGAGATAAAAGAAAAACTGATTTTTTTCTCGGCGATCTCAGCGTTCTCTGCGGTAAATCCTAAATTCGCTCGAAATTGGCAGGTTCCATTCCGCCCTCTTCTGTAAGCTCCATCAGTTTACGCCAGATATCCTGAACCTTACGCGATTCGTGCGCTTTCTGGAAAGATCTTCGGCTTTTCCATTCAAAGATCTCCTTATAAATCGACGGATTTTCCGGGTCTTTCAGCAGAAAAGGGAGTTGGCCGGTGGTGAGATTCTCACTCCTAAGAATTTTCCAGTGTTTTCGAAGGACTTTTGCAAACTCTTTCTCTCGTCCTTTCTTCACCACGTATGTGACGATTACTGCTTTCATATGCGTTCAGCCCCTACAATGTTAACATACCCACCATGCGTGTTCTAAGGCTAAGTTTGTACTTGGGAGGTCTATTTAATTTGACCATGGGTTGCATTTTCTTGAGCAACGGGCTTTTGGAATGGTTTTTCCTTTCAGCCATGGCTTTAGAAAAGAATATTTTTGGAAGAGAGGTTACGTTGATCTTCCCGTCGGATCCGTTGCACCGGCTTTTGATACACGGCTTTGGTGCTGGTGTTCTGATTCTTGGCGCGACTTTGCTTTACAGCGCTAAGGATCCACGACGATTGGTATCCTTTATTTTCTTTGATGGAGCGGGGCGGCTTCTTTTCAGCGTGTTGATGTTCTATTATGTCCTGACCTTTTCTCTTCCAAGGACGATTTTGATATTCGGGGCAGTGGAATTTGTCCTTGCATTGATTTATATATGGGGTTCGGTCAAAAGTGCCAAAGCTATGAGTCATGAGTGATGAGACCCGATAGTGACTCATTGCTCATGACTCATTGCTCTGGCACTGAATTGGCTGTAACCTTTTGACTCTAGAGAACTTCGTATGATAAAATGACGCGATTTTTGTTACGTAATTCGCAAGCTTTTGGACGAATGACTATTGTTTG
>JAKEFK010000282.1 GCA_022616075.1 bacterium | reverse complement strand
TGTTATCGCTTTGCAGCTTTGGCAGCTTTCAGACCTTTCGCTGCTTTCAAACCCTTTGCAGCCTTCAGTCCTTTTGCAGCTTTCAAACCCTTTGCAGCTTTCAAACCTTTCGCCGCTTTTAGACCTTTTGCAGCTTTCAAGCCTTTTGCAGCTTTCAAACCTTTCGCGGCCTTGAGGCCTTTTGCAGCTTTCAAGCCCTTCGCTGCTTTCAAGCCTTTAGCAGCGCGCAAAGATTTTACGGGCTGCAAGCCGGGAGTGAAAGGAGCAACTGCTTCCACCTTAATTTCTGTGTGTTCTTCGCCTGTTGCCTTTCTCAGCTGCTCTTTTTGCTCCTCTGTTAATTCGATGATTGTTGCTTTCTTGTCCGTCATTTTTCCTCCGATTTGTTTTTCATTGCACACTTTTGTGATGCAACCTTCTTGCCAGGTAACTGCGGAAGGAACCCTCGACGAATGAGTCGTTCAGTACCTGATGAGACCGGGTGAAAAATTCACCCGGGAAGTTTTGGAGGGTTAAAATTTATACTTACGGCAGAGATACTTCATCCGGTTCTTATCGATACCGAGCATCTCGGCAGCTTTACCCTTGACGCCCTTTACTTTATCCAACGCCGTTCGCAGTAACTCCCGTTCGAAACGTTCCACGGCTTCATCGAGACGGATGCCTCCTTCCGGAATTCCGCCGAGAAGGGGCAGAGACGCCGACTGATATCCTCGAACTGAGGGAGGGAGATGCTGCAAACCAATCATTTCATCGTCGCTCATGAGGACCAGGGTTTGCACTAGATTTTCAAGCTCTCGAACATTCCCTTTCCAGGAATAAGACAGGAGCGCTTCCAGGGCTGCGGGATGAAATTTCTTGACAGGAATTTGATTCTCCTCGCAAAAGTTCCGGAGGAAATGATACAGAAGCAGGGGAACATCTTCCTTGCGTTCTCTTAAAGGAGGTAGTTGGATTGGAAAGACATTGATCCGATAGTACAGATCTTCCCGGAATTCTCCGCGCGCTACCCTGTCTTCCAGATTTTCATTGGTTGCTGTAATCAATCGAACATCTGTGGAGAGTTTTTTGGTTCCGCCCACGCGTTCAAATGTTTTCTCCTGCAAAACGCGTAGAAGTTTTGCTTGCACCATCAAACTGACCGATCCGATTTCATCCAGGAAAAGCGTGCCTTCGTGGGCCAGTTCGAATCTTCCGGTATGCATGGCGACTGCGCCCGTAAATGCGCCCCGCTCATGACCAAAGAGCTCGGTTTCCACAAGCGTTTCAGGAAGCGCGGCACAATTCACGCTGACAAATGGGTGATCTTTTCGCCTGCTGTTGTAATGAATGGCGCGAGCGATTAACTCTTTTCCTGTGCCACTTTCACCGCGGATGATTACTGTTGCCAGTGTGTCGGCGACGCGCCGGATCGATTCAAAAACGCGGATCATCGCAGGACTGTTTCCAATGATGTTGTCAAACGAATACTTTTTTTGCAGTTCGCTTCTCAACCGGATATTGTCCTGGCGCATTTGCTGCATTTCCAATGCGCGGTGAATGATCAATTTGAGTTCCGTTAAATCGAATGGTTTCTTGAAGAAATCATGAGCGCCGGCCTCGACCGCTTTCAGTGTTTCTTTCGTGTCTGTATTACCCGACATTACAATGACAATCGTTTCCGGAAGCTCGGCTTTCGCTTTTTCAATCAATCCAATTCCTTCCTGACATTTGCCGGAAGGGGGCAGGTTCAGATCAACAAGCGCAAGCGCAGGTTTTTCGCGCTCGAACAATTGTTCGGCTTGAAAGCGATCGCCTGCCTGCAGAATCTCGTAGTGTTTACTCAGCGACAAAGCGATTTGTTGCCGAAGGAGGCTGTCATCCTCAATGATGGCTATTTTCTTGAGTACCATTTTCCTCAACAGGAAGGGTGATACGAAAAGTGGTTCCGGAACCAGGCGTGCTCATCACTTTTATTTTTCCCCCGTGCAAAGCAAAAATTTGTTGGCTCGTAAAAAGACCAAGTCCCAGTCCTTTTTCCTTGGTGGTCGTAAAAGGATTAAACAGCTCGTTTTGCACAAACGACTCTGACATCCCCATTCCCGTATCTGAGATTTCGATTAAAATCTTTTCTCGTTTTCGCTCTCTTGTTAGGCCGCAATGAACTCTCAGGGTTCCACCGTCTGGCATTGCCTCGATGCCGTTTTCAATCAGACTGTGGAACGCATTGTGAAGATAGAATGGATCGCCCCAGATGGGGGGAACTTCTTCGAAAGATAAATCGAGATTCAGATCTCGACTTCTTCGCTGGGGCAAATCCTCCAGCAATTTCTTCAGAATATGATTAACGTCGACACGCAGCTTTACCACAACCTGTTGTTGATTTTCGCGAAATCTCTTAACAATAGCGTCCATTTTCCGCACCGTGTCGTTGAGGATTTCGGCAATGCTTTGTTTAAACATGGGATTTTCATAATTCTCATCCATGTTTTGCAAAAGAGCGCTTAATCGAAACGCAAGATTCTTCATGTCATGAACGATTACGGAGTCCACGGTTTGCTGAAGCGATACCCGCAGTACTTTTTTTTTGGGACTCATAATGAGCGAGGTTGAAGAGTTGTTTCAGCATCCTGAGCGGATGTGACCACGTAACGAACCATGAAGACCGAAATGTCATCAGATTGGGGCTCACCAGCGGCATGGTCCAAGGTTCTCTGGAAAATTGCCTCTACGATTTCCGCCACAGGTTTGTGGCGATTCTTCAACAACAATGCTTTTAATTCGTCGTCTCCTAGCAGATCTCCCTTAGTGTTACGCGCTTCGGTGACACCATCCGTAAACAGACAAACAAGATCACCCGGTCTGAGAAAAACTGTCTTGTGCGTATAAGTTGCAAACGGAAAAGCTCCCACGATCAAACCGCCGGAAAAGAGTTCTTCAATGGATCCCTCCAGATGCACCAGATAGGGAGGATTATGACCGGCGTTGACGAACTGAAATTCTCCAGAAGGAGCAATCGTGGCATAGAATAACGTGACAAATTTATTCCCCGCGGTCCTTTGAACCAGATAACCGTTCACGCTGTTTAAACAATCTGCAGGGGAAGGATGCTTCATTGCTTCCGCGAAAAGCAGGCCCTGCACCATCGAACAAAGGATTGCTGCAGAAACGCCTTTTCCGGAGACATCAGCGATCATTGCAGCGTAGCGACCGTCCGGAAATTTAATGAGATCGTAGCAATCGCCGCTAATATGCCTGCTTGGAATGTTCTGTGCATAAGCTTCGAAGTAGCCATAAGACCCTTTGATGCGGGGGAGCAGAGTTGCCTGGATTTCCTGCGCCGTTGCAAGTTCCAATTCCAGCCTCTCCTTTTCGCGGGATTCTCGAAGCAAACGGGCGTTCTCTATGACTGCAGTTGCATCCGTTGCGAGTGAATCCAGAATCCCCTGACTGATTTTGGAAAAGGACTCTGTGGCCTTCTTGCCATCCAGATACAATGCGCCTATCACTTTCTGATCTGCGTGCGCGTTCACGGAAGAATCCAGGATTCCGAACTGCTTCAGCGGAAGGCAAATGATTGTCCGCAGCTCCAGGTTGAGCATGCTTTCCGAAAGAGCGAATTTGTTCGGACCCTGCACATCGGACAAAAAAACTTTTTCACCTGATTCAATAACCTGTTTGAGGACCGTTGTACTGATCTGGAAAGATTCTTCTGCAACAGATTGCTTCGCTTTGTCGCGCCCGCGTTGCACCTGCGGTTCTCCCCTTGCATCTTTCAAAACAAGAAAACCTCGCTCTGCGCGAGTAATTTCAATCGCGGCATCCAGAACCATGTCCAGGATTTCATGAAGCGGCGCCGTTCCGCTGAGCAACCGGGCGACTTCCAGTAAGTGTGAGACGTTTTTGAGGTCGCTCCCGGCAACAGACTGAATCATGGAAGGTGTGCCTGTGCGAAAGGGGCCTGAGTCGCGCGTAATATCGTCGTGTGTCAAATATACTATCTGCGTATCATTACCAAGTAGGATTCTGTCCTGATGCTGCAAAACGTGCGTTTGGACGCGCTCTCCGTTTACAAAAGTGCCACACTTGCTCTGCTTGTCGATCAGTTTGAACTGGTTCCCCTCTTTAATGATCTCTGCGTGAAAGCGGGAAACGGAAGCATCATTCGTTTGGAGATCATTTTCACCGCTGCGGCCGATTGTAAATTTTAGTTTCTCCAGTAAGTAGGCGCGTTCCTCGCCCGTGCCCTTAAAGTGCTTGATTTTGGGAACCGGTAGAACAGGAGATGCCATTTCTTTATCGATTGGTGGCGGACGTTTTTCCTGCCGTCAGCCAGATGATCACTTTGCCCGAAGTTCCTGGTCGAAGCACTCCTTTTCCCTGACCTGCATTCAGCTCCACAAGCGCAGGAGCGGTGCCGCTTGCAGGATCAATGGTTGAGCTAATCCATTTTACTCGGGCCGGATAACGCTGATTCGGCTGGGTTGATGGTACAAATTCAGAACGTGCTCCGGTTGCGAAAATGCCGAGTTTTTCTTCCGGAACGAAGATACGGGCCAATAACGGTTCCATCGCGGTGATTCTGAACAGCGGAACGTTCTCATCTTCCACAACCCGTTGACCCAACTTGACGTATCGTTCCCCTACAACTCCACCGAATGGCGCCCGTATGATGCTTTTTCCAAGATTGACTTTTGCAATCTCAAGCTCTGCCTCAACACGCTGATAACTGAGTCGCTTGGCGTCGTATTCGGAATCGGATAGAAGTTTTTGCTCGTGCAAGGACTTGGCGCGTTCATACTCGGCTTCTAATTCCTGAAGATACACTTGCGCCTTCTTGACCTCCAGTTTTAGATCTTGATTGTCCAACTCCGCAAGCGGTTCACCTTTTTTTACCCAGGCGCCACGCTCTGCATAAATTTTGTCGATAATGCCGGTTAAACGGGTCTTGATTTCGACATCATTCTCAACAAGGAGCGCGGCATCAAAGGCGATCGTGGAGGGTTGCTCCGCAACCGCTATTGTGAATGTGAGAAGAACTATACCGATCCCGCCCAAAATTCTCATTTTTTCACTTCAGGTCACAATCATAACATATGCAAACGCGGCAGGCGTTCGGTCGCAGACTCAATGACTGCAGTGTTTCCCCCTCCTTATGAAGGAGGCAACCCTCCCTCAATCCCTCCCTTCATAAGGGAGTGAAGCAGGCTTTCACCGCATGCATGCTGCATTGACTGCAATGACTTTTCTCTCTAGAATGAAAAAACAAACTGATGTCCTCCGAACTTTTCGATAAATACAGGGTCTCCTTCAAAAAAGGAGAGCTCGTTTTTACCGAGGGTGAACTGGGGAGCGAGATGTTCATCATTCAGTCTGGTAAGGTTCGCATTTTCAAGAACATAGATGGATTCGATCAAACTTTGACTGTTTTGGAAAAGGGGGATTTTTTCGGAGAGATGTCGATCCTGGAAGGGATGCCGAGATCCGCTTCAGCGGAGGCGGAAGAAGATTGCGATTTGATCAAGATCAACAGCGCGAATTTTGTTGCGATGATCAAATCGAACATCGAGATCGCAATCCGTATCATGCGGAAACTTTCACTGCGGCTTCGCGAAGCAAATGTGCAAATTGAAAAGTTGATGCATGCATCCACAGAGATGTTGAGTCTTACGGAAGCTGGAGCCAAACCAAAATCGAGGAAAGATGCGCAAGAGGTCAAGGCATATCTTGTCTCAACGATGTCCGGCAAGACATTCCCGATCATCAAAAGCGAGTCTTATGTGGGGCGAGTAGACCGGGTAACCGGAGCGGTTCCTGATATCGACTTGTCGGATGAAGATCCCAAGCGTTTTATTTCGCGGCGCCACGCAAAGATTGTTAAGGATGACGAGAATTTTCAGCTTGTCGAAGAAATTGGAACAGTCAATGGAACGTTCCTGAACAATCAGCGCCTGTCGACAGGCTCGCCTGCGCCATTGAAGAATGGCGATACATTGACGTTTGCCAACATAACTCTTACCTTTTATCAAACCATTAACGAATAATTTCACCACGGAGTCACGGAGCAAAGTAGCGTAGGCGTCCCCGCCTGCGAGTTGCCGCAGACGAGACGTCCGCACTACTTTGCTCAGTAACTCCGTGGTGAAAAAATCCCATGAATGAGAATATCGTTATACGGGGTGCGCGCACGCACAACCTGAAGAATCTTGATGTCGAGATTCCCGCCGGAAAATATGTTGTGATTACCGGAGTGAGTGGCTCTGGCAAATCGAGTCTGGCTCTGGATACTCTGTATGCGGAGGGGCAGCGTAGGTACGTGGAATCCCTTTCCACTTATGCGCGGCAGTTTTTAGACAAGATGGAGAAGCCGGATGTGGATTCCATCGAAGGAATCTACCCTGCCATCGCAATACAACAACGCACGAGTCAGGCAAATCCAAGATCCACGGTAGCTACTGTAACTGAAGTCTATGATTATTTGCGTCTCCTCTATGCGCGCATTGGAAGAACTTATTGCTACAACTGCGGCGAGGAAGTGCGTTGCGATTCTCCTTCTTCAATTCTTGCTGAATTGGAAGCGCTGTTTCAGCCTGAAGAGGTTACACGCATCGGCTTTCTTTCTGGAGAAGGACTCGCGCACCAAACTCTGGTAACGCTAAAGCGCAAGGGCTTTTATCGCGTCGTATACGCGGATCAGGTCCTGGATATCGATGATTTCTACAAAGAGGCAATCGGCGAATCGATTCCTGAATTCTACATTCTGGTGGATCGTGTCCGATTGGAAGGGAACAGGCAGCGGATTGCAGATGCTCTGGAGACCGCTTTTCGGGAAGGCAAGAGCACGGCGATCGTAGAAATAACAGGGAAGAGACTTTATTACAGCGACCGGTTTGAATGCAGAAACTGCAGAATCATTTATAACAAACCGGACCCAAGAGCGTTCAGCTTCAACAGTCCTTACGGAGCATGTCCGAAATGCCAGGGATTCGGAAACGTAATGGATCTGGATCCGGGAAAGATCATACCGGATGAATCTTTGAGTCTGGAAGAATACTGCATCGCGCCATGGAATAACTCCGAATATAAATGGATGTACGAATACGCGAAGGACGTGAAGGACCTTCCGCAAAATATCCCCATTGCAAAATTGAATGAGAAACAACGCAAACTTTTATGGGAAGGGAAAGGGAGCTTCTTAGGGATTCGGCGTTTCTTCGAAAACTTGCAAAACAAACGTTACAAGGTTTCCGTTCGAATTTTTCTCGCGCGTTATCGCGGCTATTATCCGTGTCAGGAATGCAATGGGGAACGTTTGAAGAGGGATGGCCGCATTGTCAGAGTCGGCGGAAAGAACATCAGTCAATTTTGCTCATTGGATATTCGCCAGGCTCTGGATTTCATTGAGCAACTTTCACTCACACCTTCGGAGATGCAAATTACAGAAAAAATTTTGCCGGAAATCAAGAAGCGCCTGAAGTACTTGATCGATGTCGGCCTGGAATATCTCACACTGCAAAGACGTTCCGGAACTCTAAGCGGAGGAGAAGCTCAACGCATCAACCTGGCCTCCTGTCTGGGTTCCTCTCTGGTTGGCACCCTTTACATTCTGGATGAGCCTTCCGTGGGTCTGCACGCCCGCGATATTTCACGGCTTGGTTCCATACTGCAAAACCTCCGTGACATCGGGAATACGGTGGTCGTTGTAGAACACGATCAAGACATGATTCAGCAGGCGGACCACATCATCGATCTTGGCCCGCGTGCCGGTGAGCATGGCGGGCGACTCGTCTTTTCCGGAACAACTGCGGATCTTTACCAATTTCCAGGCTCACTCACCGCACAATATTTACGCGGTGAAAAGAAAGTGGAATCACCGGTGGTCGTTCCCGGCAAATCCAAAAAAGAAGCGGAACTCGTGATTCATGGCGCGAAAGAACACAATCTGAAAAACATCACGGTGCGATTTCCGCTGAAGAAGCTTGTCTGCGTAACTGGAGTTTCCGGTTCCGGCAAAAGCACGCTGGTGCAGGACATTCTCTATCCTGCTATTTGTCAGGACTGCGGCGAATGGGATGGACCGATCGGAGCCTTTGATCGAATTTCAGGAGTTAAGAATATCCAGGACGTTGTGTTCATGGATCAATCTCCTCCTTCACGCAGTTCCAAGTCAGTTCCAGCAACCTATTTGAAGTTTTTTGACGATATCAGGCATCTGCTAGCGATGACGAATGAGGCTAAGAAAAGCCGGCTTACAGTGTCCGATTTCTCATTTAATATTCCCGGCGGAAGATGTGAAGCTTGCGAAGGGGAAGGAAGTCTGCGCGTGGGAATGCTCTTCCTGGCGGACGTGACTCTGGTTTGTGATTCCTGCAAGGGACAGCGCTATCAACAGAAAGTTCTTGATGTGAAATACAAAGACAAGAACATTTTCCAAATCTTGAATCTTACCATCACGGAAGCGATGCACTTCTTTGCCAACCAGGGAAAAATTTTGGAGAAACTTTACATTTTGAGCTCTGTGGGTCTCGAATACCTGCGCCTCGGCCAGGCCACTTCTACTCTATCGGGAGGAGAAGCCCAGAGACTGAAACTTGCTTATCACCTCTCGCAACCGAAGAAGAATGGTGTGCTTTATATATTCGATGAACCAACCATCGGATTGCATTTTGACGACATCACAAAACTTTTAAGATGCTTCCGAAGACTGATTCAGAGCGATAACAGTATTCTTTGTATAGAACACAATCTCGATTTGATTGCGGCGTGTGATTACATCATTGATCTGGGTCCTGAAGGTGGCCAGAAGGGTGGTTCCCTTGTCGCGGAAGGTCCGCCGGAAATGATTGCCCGCCATCCTACCTCGATTACCGGACGATTCCTCAAGCAATACTTGCGGAAAAAGTAACTTCATCAAAGTGGCGCGGACGTCTCGTCCGCGGGAGCTTTGCGGGCGAGTCACCCGCACCACGACATAGTTGAAATTGTAGTACTATCTTGTTATGATCCTCAACAAGAGCGGCTTTTTTTGTCGGGAATGATAGGAGAGATCTGAATGGCAAAGATAAATTTCATGGATCGCGACAATGTGCTTCGTGAGTACGAGTTAACCGACGAAGCAATCACGATGGGACGCGAAGCTACGAATAAGGTTGTGATTGCGGATCCGAGTGTGTCGCGGCAACACGCATGGATTGAGAAACGGCCCGACGGCTACTATCTGGTCGATAAAAACAGTTCTAACGGCACTTATGTTAACGGAAAGAAGGTTACCCAGCAGAAACTGAATCACAATGACAAGGTAAATCTGGGTAGTGCCTCGTTGGTATTCGAGGATGAGGATGAGGGCGCAACATTCATTTTGAATCGCCAAGAATTGCCTGATGTGACTCGTGCAGAAGAGGAGCGATTCAATCCGAACGAGAGAGTAACTGACGCTTTGAATGCGGATGACGTAGGCGTTCGTGAAGACCGGCCGTTGCCGCCGCCTCCGCCGCGTGTCAGCCCTCAACCGGCGCCGCCGCCACCACCGGCACCAAGACCTTCGGTTCAAACATCGGCGCCGCCCATACCACCACCACCTGCCGCTCCACCTGCCCCCGCTCCGCAGGCGGCAAAGCCTGATCAAGAAACACCTGTTGGAATACTTTGTCCTTCTTGTCGCAAAGTGGTTGAACAAGGCGCCCGATTCTGTCCTTTTTGTGGCGCTTCTCTTGGACCATCCAAAGCTCCTGCGCCGCCACCACCCGCGGCAGCTCCGCAAAAAGCGCCGCCTCCGCCAGTTCCACCACAAGCTGCGCCCAGTTCTGCAAGACCGCCAATTCCTCAGCCACCACCGGTCGCTCAACCGCGATCTCCCGCTGCTCCTGGTTTTGGTATGCAGCCTCCGCCACCTCTTGCTGTCTCCGCTGGGGCGTTGAATTACGCCGGCTTCGGCGTGCGACTCGTCGCCGCAATTATCGATAGCCTCTTACTTTCGGCTTTAATGATCCCTTTCATCATCATTGTTGTTGTGTTTATGATGCGAATGCAGACCGGAGGCGAACCATCACCGCTGGCTATGATCGCAGTGTTTGGCTCGTATTTGCTGATGATGATCGCCAGTCTTGCCTATCAACTGATCTTTATTGGCAAAAAGGGCGCAACACCGGGAAAAAAATTCATGAAACTGAGAGTAACATTTCCGGATGGGACATATCCGATCGGAATTGGCAAGGCCTTCGTGCGATTGATTGGATACATGATCAGCGGGATGATCTGTTATATTGGATTCCTGATGATTATTTTCGATAAAGAGCAGCATCGCGCTCTACATGACAAGATGGCCGGCACCGTTGTTATTCGCGAAAATTAGCGCGCATATGCGCTTTCTTGCCGTTCTACTTTTTGTGGCCAATTCCTGCTGGGCTACTTCACCGGAGCTCGCACCCGAACTTCAGGCACGGCTCGAACTCTTCAACAATGGACAGTTAATTGAGGCCTATAACTCGCTCAAGGACTTGGAAGGCACGCATTCCGAATCAAAGGAATTCCTGTTCCTGCAAGCGATGGCCAAATGGAAAATGATGTGGCTATCCACTTTCAGCCCTTCCGATCGCGAGGAGGTAATTGAGCTTCTGGATAAAGTCGACAGCATGTGCATGCCCGCGTTGGATCAGGACCTTAATTCAAAGTTTTATTATGCGTCCGCCATAGGTTTGCGCGCTCAGATTGCTGCAACGGAAGGAGATTGGTGGAAAACGGCGAAGCTCGGCAAGAAGATGAAAAAATACGCCGTTGAAATTTCAGAAAAAGATCGTGATTTCTTTCCGGTTTACTATTTGCTTGGCTCTTATAACTACTTTGCCGATGCGCTTCCTTCTTATATGAAGTTTTTGCGAGTGTTCGTTTTTCTGCCGGGTGGAAACCGGAAAGAAGGTTTTAAACAACTAATCCTGGCTTATGAGAAGGGCGGAATCACGCAGAGCGAGGCAGGAAAAACACTGGCCGTCATCTATACCTATTACGAAAAGAAATTCGAAGATGGAAAATTGATGTGTGACGATCTTCTCGAGCGATATTCGCAAAGTTACGATGTTGGGTTGTATAAGGGTATCAATTTGTATTTCTTGAAGGATTACGAAGCTTCGATTTCCTGGTTTGAAGATCTTCGCGCGCGGATTCAGGTTTATTCCGCCGTTCATAATTCGCCGGATGCCATTATCCCGCTCTACCGCCCCATGGAACGGGAAGTTCGCTACTGGATTGCGCGCGGGAAAATTCAGCAGGAAAAGTGGGAGGAAGCGCGCGAACTTTTGATGGAACTGGCGAACCCGCAGGTCCATCAGCCGTACTGGTTGCTTCGTGGAGTCTATTTATCGCTTGCGCAAATCGACTATCACGAAAAGAACATTCCTGGGGCAGAAACCTGGATTTCAAAAGTCTTGAAGTGGGAAGACGTGAAAGATGCCCACGATAAAGCGAAGAAACTAAAGAAGAAGAAAGGGCATGTCGGCACGTTCGACATCGACTTGCTGTAATCAAAGTAGCGTAGGCGTCTCGCCTGCGGAGCTTTTTACTCCTTAACCAGTCTCACTGTACCTTTCGGTTTTTCAATTTTGATCACCGCAAACGGTTGGGTGATTACTTGAATGGTAAAGCTGTTCGGTTGTGGTTCGGTCAGGCGGTACTTCACAATCACATCATCCGCCTCTATGGAAACATCTTTGATCACGACCGCATATCCTCCGCTCTTCTTTTCACCGGCGAAGATCACCGCAAGGACATGCGTTTCAAAATCAATTTCCGGAACGGGCGGTTGCGGCACGAGGACGCTGACATGCTGTTTCCAGAGCTGTTCCCACTCTTGCTGGCTGGTAATGACCTGGGCCACAGCGTCTTTTTTCCCACTATAAGTGCCCTGTTCGATGATTTCGTAGTTCACAATGACCTCTCGTTCTTCCTCTTCTTTTTTATCTGATTTTTTCTTCTCTTCTTCTGCATTCACTGCGACGACAAGGAACATCGCAACAAGTGCCGCCAATGCAAGAGTCAATACGACCTTCATTCTGCCCTCCAAATGATATCTAACTGTACATACCCGAACTCTTCACTAACGCCGACGTTTTGCTCATCGTAAAAGGGAGATAAGGAGATAGCGCGGGGATAAGGAGATAAAAGAATATTTACTCTCATCTCCTTATCTCGTTCAAATCTCCTAATCACCTATAATATAGTTTGGGCGAAGGATGACAAACAGGATCGATGTTGCTGCGGTGCTGGACACTTTTGGGTTGCTGTGTCCCATGCCGATTATCAAGACCGCAGCAAAAATGAAAGAACTAAATCAGGGAGACGTCCTCAAAGTACTTTCCGACGATCCGGGAATCAAAGAAGACATGCCTGCGTGGTGCATCACTTCAGGAAACCAGCTTGTTTTTCTGGAAGAGTTGGGCGATGAGTTTCACGCCTACGTCCGCAAAATGCGATGAACAATCTTTACTTTAACAACGCATTCAGCAAGAAACCCCTGCCGGAGGTTGTTGAACGAATGATTCCGTTTTTAGGTGAGCAGTTCGAAAACCCCTTAACGGAGTCGGAGCAAGCGGAGCGCGTGCGCAAGGAGGTTGAGCAGGCGCGGGAATTGGTTGCTACTTTGCTGCAAGCGCGCGCGGAGGAAATTTACTTCGTTTCCAGCGGTACGGAAGCAAACAACTGGGCGTTGAAGGGGACCGCTTATGCCCATCAAAAAAGTAAGAATCATCTTGTGATTTCGGCAATCGAACATTTCTCCGTTTATCAGACGGCGCAGTTTCTCCAGCGGCAGGGATTTGAAGTCACTTATGTTCCGGTGACACGGGAAGGTTTTGCGGATCCGGATGCCGTTGCCGAAGCGATCAGTCCTGCTACTGTATTAGTATCCATTCAGGCTGCAAGCGATGAGATTGGGGTCATTCAAAATGTGGATGCGGTTGCTTCGTTAAAAACGGAGTTTCCGGACATTCTTTTTCACTCTGACGCCATCCAGTACCTGTGCTATGAAGAGCTTCCTTTGCGGCGAATTCCGCTCGATCTTGTGAGTATCAGCTCCAACGCGCTCTACGGCCCCTCCGGCGTCGCGGCGCTTTATGTTAGAAGCGGAACTCGAATCATTCCTCTCTTCCATGGAGGCATGCAAGAGGAGGGTCTGCGCCCGGGACTTCAATCCACCGCGCTGATTGCAGGATTCGGCGAGGCTGCGCGCATCAATCAGGAAAGAAAAGGAGCCTGGAAACAACAGCTTGCCGGGTTACAGGAAAAATGTTTTGAGACGATGGATTTGTTGAATGTTCCGGTCACCGGAAGCAGAAGCTGCAGATTGGTCGATAATATTCATGTGCTGGCAGACGTTGACGGAGAAGCCCTGTTGACGTTGCTTCTCAGCGAAGGAATCCAGGCGAGCTCGGGATCCACCTGCTACCAGTATGCTCAAAAAGAGTCGCACGTTTTGAAAGCGCTGGGAATGAGTCCCGAGCAGGTAAAAGGCTCTCTACTCTTTACTCTAAGCAAGGATCAGAGCCTGGAAAACATTCAGTTGCTTTTGGATTGCTTTGGTAAAGTGCTCGATCACTTGCGAAAAGTGAAATGTTAAGGTTACTTCTTATAGACAGCCGCTTTTAACGCCTTTCCAGCCCTGAATTTTGGAACCATTTTAGCCGGTATTCTGATTTCCTTTTTGGTCTGAGGGTCGCGTCCTGTTCTTGCTTTTCTCTCTGCTGTCGTAAAGGTTCCAAATCCAACGAGCGTCACGCTTTGACGCTTCTTCAGAGCTTCGGTTATCGTCTGGAGAGTCGCATCAAGAGCCTTTCCGGCAGTCGTTTTTGACAAACGCGCGTCTTTGGCAATCCGCCCAATCAGGTCCTGTTTGTTCATGGGCCAGTCCTCCTCCTAACAAGTGTTTGCGGATTATATCACCCGCTCAAAAGGGGGTCAATTTCCTGACGCTACTAACAGATTAGAACTAAATGTATAGTAGTTTTAGAATCTTAGGGGCCCTGGAGCAGTTTGCGGGCGAAAGGACGAACGAACACGCCGAGTACGCTTCCGCTTGGCTGTCCGGCCCTCAAGTCCTTCCATCGAGAAAAGGTCTCGAACAGGAAAAAACCGGAAAGGAGCAGTAGCCATGCGTCCAGCGCCCTGCCAAGTCCGGTGAGCAGATTCATTAACGAGACTCCCAGGTTGGCAAACGCGAGGATGCCAATCGCAACAATCGTCAGCCTGCTGAATTTCATGGAATCGAAATCGTATAGGTTTTCTAGACGTTCCTGATCTTCTCGACTCAAGAGTCCCCACAGCACAGCGAACGTATCGACCCATGTTTTTAAATCTGTTTTACGCGTTGCCAGATACATCAGCTGAACTTCGTCGGGGTTATACTCAATCACGGAAGAAAACCAGGTGCCTTCCGGGGCTTTTTTCAAGCGGAATCGGTAGTGAATGTTTTTTCCATGTTTTATTTTGTCAGTCTCTACAAGTCCGTACCATGCTCCATTGATGCCGATTCCGATTCGAGGATTCCAATGATTTTTGGGCAGGACAGACAGTACTTCCAAATCATAGGCTTCATTTTCTGCAGGGATGACTTCGTCGCGTGCGTTCGCCAGAAGGGAACGTTGTCTGTCGTCGATGGGTCTCAAATTCTCCAGATTTCTTTGCGCAGAGTTCGGATCAAAGATCTGGCGAATCGAACGCCAGGACAGGATGGGGAGCGAAACAAACAAAGAGCCGACAGGTTCATCCAATTTGCTTGCGGTCAACATCCGGAGAAGTGATTCCGAAAAAAAATAGAAACCGAACGGATAAATCCAGTGGATCGAGGGAGGTCCCGGGAAAGGTACCTTTCCAAACCAGTTTGCTGCGAAGAAGAGGATGCAAAAAGCTGAGGGAGGCAGAAGGATCAACGCTGAGAAGAAAGTCATTTGCGTGGCTGATATTCCGAAACGATTTGCGATTCTGATCTGATCCTCAGCGGGCAACATTCCCACTAGAGGGGAGAACAAAGTCAGAAGGACGTTTTGCCGGTTGCTTTTGATCTGGTTTCGACGAGCGCGAGCGGTGTTTCTGCATTCTTCCTTGTTGTAATGAAATTGCAAACGGATGGGAAAGCGTTCCTCCCACGGATTCAGGTAATAACAAATTTGAAGGGGAGGGCCCGGTTCATAATCCTGAAAAACGATTTCGTAATAGCTCCCTTCAAATTCAATCGCGCTACCGGGAAAGATGGATTGTCCTGTTGGCGAAAAGCTGCGCGATTTCCAACCGGGCTTTTCGAAAGGCGCATCGATTCGCAGTTTGTAGTGGTGTCCTTCCGGATACCTGGTCAGGTAGTCACCTGCCGCGAAGTGAGTCCGCTGTTTTTGCATTGTTCACAGTCCGAGTTCATCGGCGCGGTCTCGAATTGCTTCAAACACATCATCCACAAGCTTTTCAGGATCCTTGCGGTGGATAAGAACAGCGCGATTGCCCGGTTTGTTGAGATGCAGCATCCAGTCTTGAAGATGATTGCAAAAGCCACCCGTTCCCTCCAGGATGCCGATGACTTTGTTTTCATCGTAAGCGATCGTGAATTCGTTGAGCGCGCCCATGCTGCCGCCCACAAAAACCAGACCATGGCTTGCTCTAACATTCAAAAGATTTCTACCGTGCGAAGTTAGACCTGTGCAAATGATCAGATCGTGGAATTCCGCGGGATATCCGATCCGTTGATGTTCCACCCAGTTGATAGCGGGGGAAAATCCAATGACTTCGCCTTTTTCCTCCTTCGCTCCCCTGGCAGCGGCGTATGGCAAACCGGTGGTCGCGCCGGTGATCATTACGGCCCCTTTCCGCGCAATACAACGGCCCGTCTCAACAGCAAGCAGCTCAATTTCGCGAGTCGCAATGGCCGATGCGCCCATCACTCCAATCGTGAGTTTCATCGGAAATGGCTCAGCCCTCCGAGATCATTGTATAATCAATTCGATGAGAAAGTTTTGCTTTCTGACGGTCCTCCTTGTTGCTTCTACTTTGTTTGCCGCTTATCCGGATGAGTATCCTGCTTACCTTCGGTTGCTTGGTTTTTCCAAAGGGGATATTCGTGATTTGCAGTACGGCCGGTTTATCATGCGATCCCTAAAAGACGGTCGTCCGGGCGAATCGGGAGTCACGGCTGCAAAAGTCTTCCACGTTCCGGGCTATTTCATCCGGGACTATTTTTCGTACATCGAAAATTTCCGCAATCTTAATAATTTTCAGGCGGTAGGAAAATTCAAACCGGAACCCGACTTACAGGATCTCGGTCCTCTGACTTTTGATGCGTTGGACTTGCAGGATCTGGCCGGATGCAAGCAGAGTTGCACTCTAAACCTTACCAGCGAAGAAATTGCCGGAATTCAGCAGGATTCAAATCTGGAAAACCTGTATCGCAAAATTCTTTTGAACCGCGTGCAGAATTACCGGAAGGGCGGAGATCCATCGAATTCTTATCTTGAAGCTTTTGCTCATTTGACGGCGTACTTCCCCGATGTCGTGGAATATGCAGCTATTTATCCTGCAGGCAGAGACAGGCGGGTGCCGGATTACTTCTACTGGGAGAAACAGAAAATCGGCAAGAAGAGCGTGATTCAGCTGCGACATGTGTTCTCTCAGCGCGTTGGAGAGGATTTTGTTGTAGTGAATCATCTTATTTACAGCAATCATTCCCTGATGGCATCCGCTTCTGTGTTTCACCTGATCAACTATGTCGATTACGGTTTCCCACGAACATTGCTTGTGTACCACGGCCGAACGCAGGTCGATGGGGAAACCAGAGCTCCACGAGTCGACAAAAAGATGTTTGTGGCATTCCGGAAAGCCGGCAAAAAAATAGAGGAAAGATACTCGACTCAGTTTTATCCCGGCTTTCCATACGCGTTGCCCGCAACAGACCAAAGATGAATCGTCCGGCTGCTTGCGGCCTGCGCCATCTGGCACTAAAAGTTCGGGATATGAAACTGATGCGATCCTTTTACGTGGATGTTCTTGGTTTTACCGTTGAATGGGAGCCCGATCCACAAAATTTGTATTTAACTTCAAGCGCGGACAATCTTGCTCTACATGAAGTGCAAGAAAAACTCCCGCAGGGACGACTGGACCATCTCGGACTCCTCGTTCAGAAGCCCGAAGATGTGGATGCATGGGCGGCTTATTTGAAAATCAATGGTGTGTCACTGGCGATGGAGCCCAAAACTCACCGCGACGGCGCCCGCTCCATTTATTTTGCGGACCCGGAGCAGAATATGATTCAGATCATTTATCATCCGCCAATCAGCAATAAGTTATGAACAGTAGTTGCAGAGCATTTGCCATATCGGATCAAGTGTATCTGGCTAGTTGTGATCGGTTCGAATTACAGCAGAGTACGTTCGGCGTGGCAAATGCTCTGCCACTACAAGCAGGAGCATGAATGGATTCTATTTCGCAGGAGACGTTACTGTACGGACCCCTTACCGCGCACATCCGAAGGTTGCTGGAACCCGTTGCGCACGATTCATTTTTGTTTTTCGAAGACACAACCGGTTTACTCGCTCCTGAGATTCATCCCGGCTTAAAAGTGTTTGATGCAGGATGCGGACGAGGCACACTTACCGGGTGGCTTGCTGAAAGCGGATGCGAGATTGTAGCGGTAGATTCCAGCCAGGAACGCGTGGATCAGACGCGTCGTTTGCTTCAGGAAAAACAACTCAACGAAAATGTCCGCTTGGAAGTCTCTCAGCTGCCGGATTCCTTTCCGGAAGACCACTTTGATTTGATCCTGGATATTTTTTCGTGGTGGCATATTTCAGATTGGGGAAGATTGTTTAACCTTTCCCGGAAAAACCTGAAGCCACAGGGCAAATTGGTCATATTGGACACTTTTCTGGGCTGGAAAACATCTTTGGAATTTCGCCAGCAAATGCGCGAATTGTGGCATGCGGCAATGCCAACTCTGAATGAATGCAAAAATATGTTGATTAAAAGAGATTTCCGACTCTTAAAAGCGGATTCGATTCAGGAAGCCTATACGCGATATCTCGATTCCGTTTGTGAAAAAATTCATGACCTGGAAAAAGAGGATTTAGGGGACGCCGATCCGTTGGAGCTGCAACACATCAAAACCATGTGGGAATGGTTCCGCTCTGCCGCCCATCAGGAAGAGATGGTGGCCACTTGCATCACTGCAGAGTTAACGCAATATTGATGGCGGGGGAACTTGAATGGCGAAACGCAAGCCTAAAGTAACTGCAAATATCACTTCGATTCTAAATGAAAAGCGTGTCTTCAAACCAAGCTCTGAATTTTCGCGCAACGCGCACGTCAAATCCTTCACACAATACAAAAGAAGTTACAGGTCCTCCATCAAGAACATCCAGAAGTTCTGGGCGGGCGCGGCCAGTGAACTAACATGGTTTAGAAGATGGAAAAGGATTCTGGACTGGAGGCCTCCTTTTGCGAAATGGTTCATTGGAGGTCAGATCAACGTTTCCTACAATTGTCTCGATCGCCATCTATCCGGTTGGCGAAGGAACAAGGCCGCCATCATTTGGGAAGGTGAACCGGGCGAAACCAGAACCTTAACCTATCAGCAGCTTCACAGTGAAGTTTGCCGTTTCGCAAACGTTTTGAGGCGGCTCGGCGTAGTGAAAGGGGATCGAGTGATCCTTTACATGCCCTTGGTTCCTGAACTGGCGATTGCCATGCTTGCCTGCACCAGAATCGGAGCTACTCATTCCATCATCTTCGGTGGTTTCAGCTCGCAGGCGCTGGTTGACAGGATTCAAGA
>JAKEFK010000281.1 GCA_022616075.1 bacterium | reverse complement strand
CAGGCATCTGCTTCGTTGCCGCTCCTCGACGATGCACTGGGGCATCGACTGCGTCGCGGCACCTCGCATCTGCCTGCCCGGCGCTCGCGCCATATGTCATCATATTTATGGGAAGGGACACTAAGGCACGAGATTGTATTTTAACTGGTATTCGCGAATCTTATCCAGGTTCAGTCCCAGCTTTTCGAGATAGGCATTATCGATTTCAATGCCTTTGCTCAGGGCCTGAGTGGCTTGAATCGATTGCTGGTCTTTTGCGACGATGTCAAAGCTTACTTTCCCCATGGTGTCCCGGGACGGAATCAATCCTGATGCGACCAGCTCTTCCGGCTCAGCCTTTTCGAGGCAGCGCAGTTCGCTCGCAATCTTTATCATCGGAGAATTGCATTCCACGCACCTGTAAATCCCGTCCAGAACTCCTGCCTCTCTCGCCATGATCCGCATGCAGATATTATAGTCACGAGCCAGGAAAGTTCGCGTTAAAAACGGCCGCGGTGGAATTTCCAAAAACCCCATGTCCTCTGCCGTCATGACTGCAGGCAGAACAGAGGGAAAGCCCGGTTCTTCCGACCAGCAATGCATTGCGATACTGTTGAAACTTTTCACCATACCAGATTTCTTCCAGTCTTTTTTCGCACACGTTTCCCATGCCGACATCACCATAAAAATCGGCACAGCACAAAACAGCTTCGCCTTCCGCCGTGATATTCAAGCCTGTCGAAGGTCTGAAACAATTCCCCTGACTTCGCTGCGATCGGAGTTGCGAAATGTTTCCGCCCCGATTCTCCCATTGATATCCGTATCTTCTCTCCTTTAATGTGACTTGCTCGGAAATTTTAAACTGACTCACCTTTCGGAATGTTCTGTCATCGTAAATACTGATTGTGAGATGATCGAGTCCACATTTCAGCAAGCGGTCTATTTTGGATTGATCCAAAAAATCTCCGTTGCTGGTGATGGCCTGATGGCAATTCGGAATCTGTTGTTTGGTCAGTTCCAGGATCTCATAAATCCTTTCATCCAATAATGGTTCGTTAATACGATACCAGCTGACCCTGCCGCCGTAGTTTAAGTCTTTCAAATTGGCGATAATTTTTACAATGGCCGGCCAGGGCATCTGAACGGTGTTCCTCCCGTCGGATTTGTCCTGTCCGTACATACAGAACCAGCACCTTCGATTGCAGGCGGCCAACGTTTCGACCATGATCGCCTGAAACAAGGGAGTGTTCTGCATAAATCAATAATTGAGGATCAGGTCTTTCAACTTTTGATAGGAGTTTTTTAGGATAAACAGATTTAGATTGTCCTTGAATCTTCCTGTCGCAGCCAGGCGTACTCGCCGAATGAAATTTTCCGGTGTAAAAGGATCGGCAAGAAGCGCCTCATTGCAGATTTGCCAGTTCCCGCAATTTTTTGAGCAAACTAAGTTACAATCCATGGCAGAAGCTTCGAACAGGATGTTCGGGGCCGCGTCGAAAACGGAAGGGGAGACGACAGCTTTCGCTCTTCCCATCAATGAATGAATCTCTTCCCGATTCGTGATTAAGCCGTGCGCCTTTGCACAGGGCAGCTCTTCAGCGAGTTCTCCGACTACGTGAATGGAGAGATTGGGACACGCGAATGCAACTTGTTTGAGCAGCTCGAAATTCTTTTCTGGTCTGCTCCAGTCATTGGCAATAAAAAGCAAATCGATGTCGCGCTGATTGAAAGGCAATTTGTATCTCAAATATCGTGACGCTTCCTGCAATACCCAATCCGAATACCAGACAACTTCCTCATGAAGCTTCCCGTTCAAAAATGGGAAGAAATTCCGATATAACGAAAGCATGATTTCGGAATGAACAACCACTAGATCCGAACAACGCACCGTTTCTTGTTCGATGAACGATGTGTCCGTTGCATCTGCTGGTGGGTTGTAAAAATCGCGAAGGGATAAGAAACTCTTTATTCTTCGCTGCCGGATATACGTCTTCAGCCGTTCGCTACCGGAAGGTAGAAAAATGAGCGGGATTTGCGGAGCAGCGCGTTTTAAAAGAAAGGCGGCGCGCCACATCTTGCCCACGATGACATCCGGCGAAAGCTGATTCAGCAGCCGGGCGAGATCCAAAGGCATTGAATCCAAAGTCAATGGTCCCTCGATGATACAGTTGTATACGTTCGGCAGTTTTTGAGGATTCCCCAAAGATTCACCGAACTTTTGTTGAAAGAACTCAGTCAGGGAATCAGGAATGATGTTTACGAAAGAAACGTTCATTCCTTCTTGCTGCATCATTTCAAACAGGCGATAGCCTTCCGTCGCAGGCCCACCCCATCCCGGAACATAAATGCTGCCGATCGTTATCTTCTTATGCAATTTTAATTACCAGTTGAGATCTTGCTCATACCCTGCACGGATGAGCTCTTTTCCGCTGATTTTCTTGTAGACCTGCTTCTCAGAGTCTGACATATGCGTCTTCCATTTGTGCGGAAAGCCTGGGTCGTATTCTGTAAACCGTTCCACATTGGCATTGTTTTTAATAATTTTCAAGAATTGCTCTGCTGCCATTTTCGCCAGGCCGGAATCAAGGAAATGCAGGATTCGATCGACGCACTTTTCCGGTTCGGCCATTATTTCTTCGAAACACACAATCAGGAATTGATTCGAGTCAAAGTCCTGTTGATCGAAGCAAATATTTACGCTTTCACCCCAGGTTTTTGCTACGTCCTGTAATATGGCAGCTGCTTTCCATGCTGGATCATGCCTGGAAAGTTCCCGATGGGAAAGCCAGACATCCCTTCCGTCCCGAAGACAATAAATGATTTTCGCGTTCGGGAAGCAGTATTTTATCAGTGGCAAACTTAGTTCCTGTGACGGAGTTCGTTCCACAAAGAAGCGTTTGTTCTCGCGCCGCGTGAAAGCGCCGTAGTATTCATTTACAAATTTCTTGATCAGTTCGTACAGAAACAACGTGTCCTTGTGAAAAGAGTAGATGCCCCGTTCTTTGTTTCGTGTTTCGGAATACTGCATCATCTCGAAGAAATGCCGGAACAATCTTGTCTGATGGCCTCCTGCAATTTCCGGATGTGCTTTCAATATGTTGTTGACGACGGTCGTTCCGGAACGGGAATGACCGGCGATAAAAATCGCGTTTCGTTCGATCATTCAAATCAACTTTACCCGGCACGAAGGTCCTTGACAATTGAAATCTTTGTCGGGAGCCGGCGGGGTTAATAAATCGCCAGACGCCGCGCCACTTCATCCGCGCTTCCTGATATGATTTCCAAAAGTCCGATGCAAAGGCAAGGACATTGGTCGAGTTTTTGAGGCAAAACGATGCCCAAAATGATATTCGGATGTGATAAAGTGCCCGGCTATGGAGGAACGAACAGCGCAGCATACAATCTGTTCAATTTATTGCAAAGAGATGGCTTCGACATCGCATACATCAATCTGATCGACAAGCAGGATTCGGATTTCTATCGCTACATGTACGGCAAAAATTATGGAAATCCGCGCGCCTTAAAAAATGTTTTTAACTGCCATCTGCAAAGCCCTATTTATTTCCGGCATCCTGAACTGACCGGTATGATTTCGGCTCTGAAACCTGACTTGATGGTTGGGTTCGGCTTCAGGGCGGCGCTCTTGATGAAGAGAGCGTCTCGGGAAACAAAAATGATTTTTTTTGCGACAGACTGCCAGCAGATGAAAGACGCGCTCGTGAGCAACAAAGCAAGAAATTATATCAGCCACAAGAAGCTCCTGATGAACTCTTGGAAACGTCCGAAAATTCTCTGCAGAGAAGAGAGGGAGGCTGTTGAAATTGCGGACCTGATTGTTACGCATTCAGATAGTGCGCTATTTCTTTACCAGAAATATTTTCCTTTTCATGAGGGCAAGATTTATTCCGAGCCAATCTGGTTTGCCGAATGGATCCATGGTGAAGCACTCCAATACTCGCATCAGAACAAGCCTTTCGCTGAAAGAGAAGTGGATGCACTCTTCGGTGCGAGTTGTTGGGAGCGCGTGGAGAAGAATTACAACATGGTTCGGGAGATTGTCGGAAAAGCCGAGGCCATGAGAATCCATGTTGTCGGTGAAAGAGAGGAAGAAATTGCCGGCGCGGTGCATCATGGTTTGATTCGCGATCGAGAAAAATTTTTCACTCTGATGGGGAACAGCAAAGCGGTTATATGTCCTTCCCTTTTCGATGCTGCTCCCGGGATCCTTTTTGAAGCTTCGGCTCTCGGATGCAATGTGGTTGCCTCCGAAAACTGTGGCAACTCACATCTCTGCAATGAGAGTCTAATCGTGAATAAATTTTCATCGTGTGGATTCATAGAAAAGATGGATCTTGCTGTTTCGAAACCATTCAAAGACAACGTTCATCAATTCCTTGCCAACGGCTCCTACAAGAATTTCAAAGAAACGGTATTGGCATTCTGTTGATATGTCTGAGCTTACGATTTGCATGCCTGTTTCGAGGCGCAGAAGACATTTTCGCGAGGCTTTGGAGAGCGTTTTCTTACAAAACGATGTTGATTTTGAATTCATCGTCACTGCGCCGGAAACAATCGAACTGCCGGACGACCCTCGGATTTCGCAGATCGTCTGTGACAGAAAGTCTGCTCTAACTCAAGCATTCCGTTCCAGCACCGCCACCTTTTTTGCGATTGTAGGTGCAAACGACATTCTGTTACCCGGAGCGTTCCGTAAATTATTAAACGCTTTTGGAGACTGGCGCGATGCAGGCATGCTCCATTGTTGCTTTTTCTTGATTGACGGAAGCGGAAGCGCTTCGAAAGAAAGTTACAGGCGTTTGCGAGATTTTTTTGAGTTACAGAACACGCCCGGGTTTGATCTGAGGCGCGAGTTGATCGTTCGCGGGCTCTTTATGAGCAATTTTCGTGTTTTTCGAAGGGCGGCGATTAACACCTGCGGGGGATTCGATCCACAAATGGCGGATCCCGAGTACGATCTGACGCTCAAAATTGCGGACCGTTTCGCAATCCGTCAGGTTCCACAGTATTTGTACTGCCGGCGAAAAAAGAATGTCCATTCTCGCTGGAATAATTTTCGAGCGTGGCGCACGAGAGCCGCAAACGTGATGTACCTCAGAAGAACAAAAAAGGTGCAATTTCTGATGGACTGGAAATATTCAGCGATTCTGTCAATGCTGCTGGCCAGTTTCAGGAAAGCACGGAAGTTCGATCCGGTACTTGGTAGTAGCCATCCCCCTTTCCGACGAAGTTTGCGCCTGCAGGAGCATCTCATTGCTTTCTTTGATGCGTGTTACTACTCCGTTTTTAGCTCCTCATTTTGGTCGCGGCTCGCCCGGATTTCGTCAAAAAAACAGATTACGTCTGAAAAAGATTCGATTGCTTATTATCTGTGGCGCTTTCCAGTCCTCAGTCAGACTTTTATTCACCGCGAGCTGGATGCGCTCAGGAGATCGGGCGTACGGGTGGTCATCGTCGCTGAAGGGGCAGAGAGCGCGGAAAATGCCGATGCAAAGGCGAGGTATTTTTTGCAGGATACCTGTTACGTGAATCACAAGGATCATGCGCTGGTCTCCGCCTACCGGAAATATTTTTGGCGCACAAAACCTTTCACATGTTTTAAGATTCTGCTTTTTCTGATAACGCATCACTACGCGAGATTCAAGAGTTTACATAAGGATCGCAAAGTGTTTATGAAGGCGCTCTGTCTTGCAGGCGCATTAAAGGAGCAAAACGTCCGTCGCATTCACGCGCCGTGGGGAGATGAAACAGCGCTGGTCGCGCTTCTGGCTTCGCGGCTCCTCGATTTGGGTTACTCTGTGCAAGTTCGAGCTCACGAATTGTACAGGTCCCACTACCAATATGGTCTAAAAGAGAAGTTGGTAAATGCGGATTTTGTGATTACAAATACGGTTTACAACCAGTTGCATCTGAAGCCTCTTGCCAATGGTAATAGTAGAGTGCTTCAGATATACAACGGCGTGGACTTGCAGAACTTTTGTCCTCCTGAGGACCGCCCACACCAGAATCCGGTGAGGATTGTTTGCACAGCCCGGCTGATCGAACAAAAGGGGATCGAATATCTTCTGAAATCTTGCAGCAAACTGAAGGAGGCCGGATGTCGCTTTCGCTGTCAGATTCTGGGGGGCCCGGAGCTATCGATGTATGCGAATTATTATTTGATGTTAAAAAAAATGCACGTTCAGCTGGCGCTCGAAGAAACGGTTGTTTTTGCCGGCGAACTTCCTTTCGAAGCAGTTCTGGATAGCTATAGGACGGCCGATCTGTTCGTCCTACCGTCCGTCATTGCGTCAGATGGAAGCCGCGATATCATTCCAAATGTTTTGCTCGAAGCAATGGCGATGAAGCTAGCGGTGATTTCTACGCATGTGGGGGGCATCTCAGAAATCGTTGAGGACGGCATTAGCGGACTCCTTGTTCCCCCAGCCGATGAGATTGCCCTCACGAAAGCGATTGCTCGTTTGATAGACGATCCGCTATTGAGAAAAAAGCTCGGAGAGAACGCACGGAAACGAGTGGAACAGCAGTTTGACATTCTAAAGAATATCGCTGAATATCTTCGCGCTTTCAGCAGCAAATAATAATGCCTGCAAGAGCAGGCGTTACAAACTTCGTACAAGAAGCTGTGTCTTTCGGCATGCTGATTGACGCATCTTCGCTGTTTGACTAAACTTACCACTTTATCCTATGGCTGTAGGAAAAATTTAATCGGAGGGCGGCCGTCCCTGGCCGCCATCGGCGGGCACGGAGGCCCACCCTCCGGAACGATTGTGATTCGGCATGTCTGAAGTAATCCAATGGCAACCACTCTCGGGAAATGTCGCCATTTTCCGTTTAAAAAGTCACAAAGGCGAACGATTTCCCGATTATCAAGCGGGCCAGAACATTGTTCTTTCCCGTTCCGGTGTTTCCATGATTTTTTCCATTGCATCTGCGCCTTATCAGACGAAACAACGCGGCTACCTTGAGTTTTTTGTGAACCGCGAAAATGAGTTTCTGGAAGGAGAGAATATACAGCACGCGGATCGGGCAGTCGGAGACTTTACTCTGGACCGCACCAAAAATTTTGTGAATGTTGTATTTGTCGCAACCGGAACTGGTGTAGCGCCTTTCGTATCGATGGTTCGCGAACTTTCCCATCGTGGATCCAGCGTTGTTCGCTACACATTAATTCACGGAAGCCGTAAATTTGAGGAATTGGGATATTATAAGGAACTGTCAGAACTAGCAGCCGCGGGGAATATCGATTTCCTGTACGTTCCTACTGTAAGCCGTCCGAATGCCGGCGCCTGGAATCATACAGCGATTGGCAAGGGGAGAGCAGGGAACTTATTGCGCCATTTACTGCGTTTGCCGTTAAAAGGCGAAGCTGTGTTGCCTGCTTCGTTGTTGAATAGGGATTTTCGTGAACGTTTCCGTAACCGCTCAACAATCATTCTGGCTTGCGGCAGTCATGCATCAGTTGCGGATGTGAAATCTGTGGCAATGGAGACAGGGATCAGGTTTGAGAAAGAGGATTGGTAAATTTCAATGACTAAATTGCATCGTAGGGATCTGAAACAAGATGAAGTCCGGACAAAAGTTGCGGAGGCGGTGAAGTCTGTCTCACTTCACGGACGCGAAGTGCTTTACATTATTATCATAGTGATCGCAGTTGCTGCGATCGCGTTTTCGTGGTTCTTTTACGAAAAAAGGCAACAGGAAGCAAGTCAGAATCTTCTGGGCCAGGGGCTTGAAAAGTTCAATTCTCCCGTCGGACCACAGACCGATCCGAATACGCCCAAACCTGTTTACAATTTCAACTCCGATGCGGAGAAGTATAGCGCGGCGGCAAAGGATTTCGAGAAAGTCATCGCAGATTACGGAAACACTCCAGCCGCTGATATGGCCCGATACCTTGCCGGTGTTTGTTATTTTTATATGAAAGACTTTGCAAAGTCCGAACAAAACCTCAAACAGAGCACAAAAATTTCCGATAGGAATTTGCTGTATTATCAGTCGCGTATGGCCCTGGCCGACCTTTACAGCAAAACAAACAAACCAGATCAGGCAATCACATCTTTGAAGGAAGCACTCAAACCGAATAAACCTCAGGTTCCGGTAGAATATTTGTGGCTGCAATTGGCAGAAACTTACGAAAAGGCCGGTAAGAAGAAAGATGCCAGAGAAACGTATCAAAAAATTGTGAACGAATACAAGGATTCCGCAGTAAGTTTTGAAGCGCAACAAAAGTTGAATCAGGTACAATAGAAGCGATGGAGTATCCTCCGGTCTATCAGGGAACCATTGAAGAGATTCGCGTACCGGAGATCATTAATAATCTTTCACGCCGCAAAGAAACTGGAACACTCTACCTTAAACGTCAGCACTTAGAAAAAATTCTTTACTTTGAAGAAGGCAAAATTGTTTTTGCCGCATCCAATGATCCGGATGAGCGGCTGGGTGTGCTGCTTTTACGGCAAAATAAAGTCACGTACCGGCAGCTTGAGGAATGCGCTCCCAAAGTAGATTCCAGCAAAAGACTCGGAACTGTCTTCGTACTGGATGGAATCATTCAGCCGAACGACCTTTATCAGGCGGTCATCGATCAAATCAAGGAAATCGTTTACGGAGCCTTTGATTGGGATAACGGGAAATTCGATTTTCATCCCGGACCTCTGTCTCAAAAAGAAGTGATCACTTTGAATCTTTCGGCTCCCGATCTCATCATGAATGGAATGCAACGTGTCTGGCGCTGGTCCTGGGTTCGGCAAGCCCTTCCTGCATTAGATATCGTGTATCGCAAACGGGAAGGGTGGACGCCGGTTGTGCGAAAGATGACACTCACGCGCGAAATGGAAGCGATTCTTGATCTTTTCGATCGTCCCAGAACTCTGGAAGAAGTATTGCAAATTTCCACGTTGAGCAATTTTGAAACTTGCCGCCTGATGTGGACTTTCATGATTCTCGGAATCATCGAAGAAATTCTCGTTGCGCCAACCTGGACCGCTGAACCTGAGGGTATTCCCACTCTTGTAATAACTCAGTCCACCCAGGAAATGCCTGCTGAACCAAAAACGGTTCCTGTTGAAATGCCGGTGGTCCCCGAAGGACCCACTTTGAAAATGGAAATGCGGGAGCAGCCCGCAGAAGGAGAGCAAATACTTCCTTTTGAAGTAGAAGTTGAGATTGAAGAACCGGCGCCCGCCGCCGCAAAAGAAGAAGAGCCACCCATCGAGAGACAAGCACCGCCTGCAAAAGAACAAGCGCCTCCCGCGGAAGAACAGCTCCCTGCTGTTCAAGAGCCGGCGCCACACGTTAAAGAGTCCCTCTCTACGGCTGAAGGTGCCTCACAGGCTACTGAGAAAGCTCAAGCAGGTACGCTTCCATCCGATGACCTCGAAGAACTTCTACTGGAGCCTGTTCCTTTTTCGGAACTTTCCTTTTCAGATTTGTCGGAGCTAACGGAAACAGAAAAGGCCGTCGAACGCGTTGTGAAGGAAGAATCTCCTGCTCTCCAGGCATGGGAAACGGAAATTCAACCTCAGCTAAAAGAGTTTAATGAACTCCATCGCTACATTTTTGAAATGGTCACTCTTGAGCAGGCAAATGTAACCAACACTTTTCTTTCGAAAGCATTCAAGAAAGCTTCTGTGAAATTTCCGTTGGTGTTTGAGGGCGTATCTATGAATGAGTTCGGTGAGTTCGCTGAACCGGTGTTGCTTGCGAATATCCAGGGGAACCTCGTTCAGGATTATCAGACAGCGCTGGATTTTTTGATCAACGAAGAGCGATCGATGATCAATTTGTTCCTGGAAATGAAGCGGGCCACTGCCATTGAAAATGGAGTGAAACGCATCCTGGAACGTCGCAATCGAGCTTTGACTTGAGCTACCAGAACCTGGAACTGACAAAACCTGCAGACCAGGTTTTACAAGTCCTGCTAAACCGGCCAAGGCAATTCAATGCACTCAACCAGACAACGATTCAAGAGTTGCTTCATGCATTACAGCAATTTGAAGACTCGACCGATGAGTTCCTGATCCTCACCGGCGCGGGACGCGCCTTTTGTTTCGGGGCGGATTTTACCGAACTTGAAAATCGGGAGCAATTGCCTCATCTTTTAGATCATTTTCAACGCTTGATTTCACAACTCTATGACTGTTCTAAAATTACGGTTGCCTGTTTAAATGGTTTTGCAACCGGCGCCGGACTCGATCTTGCGTTGGCCTGCGACTTTCGCATCGCAGCGGAAAAAATCAAATTGGGCGAAGCATACGTTTCCATGGGACTTGTTCCTGACGGCGGCGGATCCTTTTATTTGTCCCGGTTAATTGGAACCGGCAGAGCGCTGGAAATGCTGTTGACAGGAGAAGCAATCTCAGCAGAAAGGGCATGTGAAATAGGACTCCTTCATCGTGTGTGTCCTGCAAATGAGATCCTCGCTTCAACACTGAAGTTTCTCGGAGAATTATCTGCCAAACCAAAACTGGCAAGACAACTCATCAAGAAACTTGTGAAGAATCCATCAACGAATCTTAACGAAGCGCTCAATCAAGAAAGAGAAGCGCAGTTATTATGCTTTCAGGACAGCGATCATCAAAGAATCGCTGAAGAATTTTTAAGGAGATCGGGAGATAAAAGAAAAAGATAAGGAGATGTTTTAGATTTCCACAAACCGGTCCGTGTACCGGTAATTCATTGTGAGAGTCAGTAGAAAAGCTTCTAACTCCAGTAAGTAGGTCTGTTCTTTTGCAGGATTGATAAAGATGCCGGTGATCTGAGCGCGTTCCGCTAAATACCGGATCAGTCCTCGAATCAAATTAACGGAGGTTCCTGTCCAGTAGTGTACGAGATTCTGCAAAATCATACGGTGATTCATGATGAATTCACCTGCCGGACGAAAATGATCTTCCTTTTTTGTTTCGAATATCTCGCGCAAATCCCCATCCAAATAAGCTCCTAACTGGGAAACGATTTTCGGATATTCGCGGCTGTGATGCCGCTCATAAAATTCAAGAATCGTGAATTTAAGATCAGATACCGGATGAGCTTCACGATCTTCCATGAGTTCAGCCACCCGAGGTTGTTGCTGACCTATTTCTTTTGCTATCCGTTCCACATATTCGAGTTTCTTGAGAGCATCCCAGCCCTCATATTGCTTCTTCCAGTCCAGGCCAGGAGTTAGCCAGACCGCAAAAGTCTCCGCAAAATCCTCATCCGGATGCTTTTGCGCATACCACCCCTTGCTGTATTTGACGTACTTTTTGCTCAAGGGATTCGGCTTGTAATCCTCAATGTACGGCCGGCTGTACGGTCCAAAAATCGTGTGCCATTCATCAGTTTTGTAAAGCTCATAAGCGTAATTGAAGGCATGCCCGGCTTCGTGACGAAGATACATGATGATTTCCTCTTCATTCTCGAGGTTATCCGTATATTCTTCTTCGATCCGGCTCAATTTCTTGTCCGCAAGGTAAAAGGGAATTCCAACGATCGGGATACCATCAGGACAACCCCATTCGTCCGAAAGATAACACTTCGGACGAAAAACCAGCCCCTTTTCCTCCATTTCCTGGTACAGCTGCTGGATCTTGCTCTCTAAAATCGTCCCCTCGATCTTTAAGGGCAGTTCGGAGATTTTCTGGGCGAGAACCTGGGCCCGCTCCTCTTCCCAGGATTTGGCGCGAGTCGCTTCCTTTTCTTCAAAAACAGTGTCCATATGCTGCGGTGTTAGCAATATTAATGAAATATCCCCCCAAAGGCAATCCAAATTTCTAATCTATTAGATGGTACTCTGTAGTGGTTTTGTCGTCGGTATCTCGACGATCCTGCGGCTATAAAAAAATACTTGACACCATTGTTACCAGAGCGTAATAT
>JAKEFK010000280.1 GCA_022616075.1 bacterium | reverse complement strand
CGAGATTTTTGCTCCTTCCGGCGGCCTCTTGATGGGCATAAGTTCCTGTACCGATATGTATATGGGACAGCGCAGTAACTTCATAAATGAGATAACCGTGACGACAGTCAGAGTGAAAGTGATCATGACCTTCTACCTTGTCCCGGCGCGGTTTCTCTGTGGAAATGAACCCATAGGGCGGGGGAAGTCGTTCCTGGTTAAATTTCATACTTCTTCACCTTTTGGTTTTAACTCTCTAAAGCGCAGGAATCGTACGATTCCGTTTTTGATATATTCTTGAGCGACAACCTGCACCCGCCACGCTCCCGGTAGCGGATAAGAGATCGGCTTCGGCAAACGCACTGCAATCCATTGATCCTCTTTTTTCTTGTTTTTGTTTTCTCCCCACAGGAGAAGAGATTGAATTTTTCCCAGCGCGTACTCGGCCGAAGGGGGCCACTCGCTTAAATCAAGCTCATTTTTCTCTGTCAGAACCTGAACCGAAAAGGAGTCCGGTTCTGATTGCCTCCACCGGATTTCTATGGAACTGCCAAAGGCTCTCCCGATCGGAAAATTGTTTTGCAGCGAATTGGCAGTAAATTTTTCAAATCGAATATCGTCTATTCTTTCCAGAGTCACAAAGTCCAGCTCGTTTTGAAATGACTCCAGCAGTTGCGTCAGATTCACTTTCTGCACATCTGTTGAATAAACAAACCCTTGATTCATTGTCCTTTGTGGTGTTTCAGCTCCGCATAGCGAGCCCAATACGCTGCACATCTTTTCAGCAGATCTTCAATCGATTTCTCAATTACGGTGATCACGATTCTGCCGTAGTCCCCTGGTTCTTCCACTACTGTTTCCAGACCATTCAGGCTCAATTTATCTTCCTTTATCAGGTCATACGCTGTTATGTCTTCCGACTCAAACGAGCCGGTGCTCCAGGCGTATGCTGAAACATCATCATTTTTGCCTGTGAAAGGATACACAAATCTCAAACTTTTAAAATTCAGAGTGATAGAGCCAAGTCCGCGAGATTTGCCGAAACCTAACGGGACAAATCCCTGCTTGATGTCCCGCAGAGCAATGGCAAGCAAGCCGACTTGCCAGAACTGAAAGTTGCTGAGTAGCAATTTCGTTTGAAATAGACCGCCTACTACAACTTCGAAGTTGAATGGTCCTACTGCGACACCTCCCGTGAACCGATCGATAGCAACACCGTCCCGCTCCTCTGTCTTGTTTGCAGCAACGGCTGTATTTGATGCGGGATAAGCGTCTGTGATCGCGAGATGACTCGCCAGCACCGTATTTCCAAAGATTCTGCAAATGGCGCAGGAGCGCGCATAGCACTTCAATTCTGATTTTTCCTTTTCAAGCCTCCTGCCGCAAAATGAACCGGCAAAAGGATCGCAGTCGGACACTTTGCGCGTCCTTCCGATTCTTTCACAGTACGCTCGCAGTAACCCTTTCAGGCTGCTTCCCGGCAGGTACACCGTTTCGCCCAGCTCAGGATGCAGACTTCGAACAAAATTCATATCCGGTATTGTTGGATCGGCCCCCGCGTCACGGCCTGATTTGATCAGAAGCGGCCCGGTTGGGACAAGATCAAACTGAAGCTCCAGTTGATTGATAATTTTTTTATGCATGTTGATCTCGCGAAAAAGCAATTTCCAGCTGTTTCCGAACGATTTGATTTATCTTTTCTTCACTGAACGGCTCCCCTTTACCTGAATCAAGAAAGGAAAGAAGCGAGCCAGGATCACCGGCGTCTACGAATTCAGTTTCAGTCCATGGTCCCAGCATCACCCAGCCGAGACCACGCGAACGCCCTCCACCAAGCTGGATCCGTCCACTCTGGATCTCTCGAAGACCGAGAAATAACAATGCCAGTTCACTATTCGCAGCATTTTCAACCAGGATCTCGCATTCGAAACGAATCCCTGGCGGCACAATTTCGTACGAGTACAATGCCCCCTCATGCGCGGTTCCGGTATCGCGATTGATGCCAACACCATCTCTCACTGGATAACCCTGGTTCCAATTTCCCACGAGCAGCATATCCTTGATCAATACTTTTGAAGACAACCAGGAAGACCCAAACAAACTACATGTTGTACAGGATTCCTCGTAAACTTTATCGCTGAGGCCCTGTTCATCCCGTTTGAACTCATCGCGCAAATCCTTCATATGATCTTTACTCACGCACCTCTGATCATCATCGAGCGGATCAGGGCAGGACCAGAGTGCAGGTCGTTTGTCGATTGATCGGGCAATCCTCTCAATAGCGGACCTCAGTACACCTTTAAATGAAGACCCCGGAATATAGGGGGATCCCTGCAAATCTTTGACGACCGAGATATCGGCGCCGGTGGCGCCGGAACTGCTTCCCGAGGCAATACGAAGCCCTGTGACAACCTGAAGCGTTCCTGCGAGACGAAGCCGACTTCCAAATTTTGAAAAATCATGTTCTGCCATTATTTCATCGCTCCTTTTTCTTTCGATAGACAAAATAACGCCGCATTTGTCCCAGATATTGACGCATGAGCTCCATCCAGGCCTCCTCATCTTTTTTCTTTTTCACTTCATCAGACAGTGTCAGTCCTGAACGTTGCGCAGCAATGGAAACGATCCCTTCCGCAGTCGACCCGAGCGCGCGCAACTGTGCAAGCAACTGATCCCCAAAGTTGGACCAGCCCCAGCTCCTTCTGGAGTTGTCGCGACCGATCTGATATTCGATATAGCCAAGAACAACCTCGACGCTTTTTGTCGCTGCCGCAACACCCAGCGTATTGCTCAATTGGGACGCCGAAAGTTCGCATTGTTGATTCGTAAAGTTTGTCTTTTCCGTCCAGGTCTTCATGTCCTGAATGATTTGATTCATTGCAAGATCGACCTGCTGTGTCACAAGCACCTTATATTTTGAGTCATTCATACCGGTTCTACCTCCCTATGAAAAGGAGAACAAACGCGCACATGTCCGTAACCGATTTCTGTAAAAAGTCCGACACCAATGGTTTCAATTTCAGCTAGCATCTTTACAATTTCTTCTATATCGTCCGGATGGTTCGTTTTGACTCGATAAAGAAAAACTCCGCCCATTCTAGAGGCGAGCATGGTTTGTTTGGGTAAGCCGTGTGCTTCAGACCATCCCCGAACAATCCTTGGTTCAACGTATGAGTGAACAAGATCAATACTTCCTCCGAATTTTTTTAAGAACATATTGGGGAATAGCGCAAGTGTCGGGGCGCCGTCATCCACGAGAATGGCATCAGAGAGAAGATCGATCGTGAAGTATAATGCCGCGTCCGGCTGCAACTGTTTTGCGATGTCGTATGCCTCGCGCTCTTTTCTGAGATATGTATTGAACCTGATTAACCTGTCTGTGAGATCATCGTCGCGTGTCTCTTTATTTGCATCCTCACCTGTTGCCTCGGAGTGAGAAATCATTCGCAAGAGCTCGGGCAACCTGTTAAGAGTTGCGGCAGAAAATGGCTGCTCATCGTTCCACTTGAACTGAACTTTGCCCATCCCTCTGGATCGTCCGCTGCCAACAGAAAATATCTTTGGTAGCTGTTCCTTTAGAACAGGAATGAGACATTCATCGGCAACAATTTGTGTTTGGAAGACCGACGCGATTTGTCTTTTTGAGCCGGCAGATTCCTCCTCATCCAGTTCCATACGGTCAGTCATGACTTCCAAGGTGTGAAGAAGGCCTTCTCCTGTCGTGGCGCGATGACGCGATACCGCAGTGCGCGAAAGCCGCTTGATATACACCCTTGGGCTCGTGTATTTCTCATTACGTTGCATATAGAACTTTGAAGCGGGAGTATCTGTTTTTCGATCGACCTCACATT
>JAKEFK010000279.1 GCA_022616075.1 bacterium | reverse complement strand
AGAAAAATGTGCTAGCGCGAATCGATTCTGAAAACTTCAGGTCGGGAGGGAATGAAACCAGCTTGCAATTACATATCTGATACCACGAATGACTGGCTTTACTTCGTGCAACAAGTTGGAACGAAAGGCTACCAGCAACCCATTTTGAGCCTGCACCAGAAACCCGCAGGCCTGAGACTGCTCTTTCGCGCCTAAAGCACTATATAGGATCAATTCCCCACCTTCATAACCTTCCGGGCTATTCACAAAAATTACCACGGATACGGCCCTCGTCCGGATTGCGGCAGGCATTGTATTTTCCTGCGGCGAATCAAAATGTGGCGCATAAAAATCACCTGCACGATATTGCAAGAATTGAAGAGCTTCGACCGCACCTAATTTTGTAGCGAAACGGTTTTCCATTTCTGGGAGAATGGAAGATAACTGGTTATGCAGTTCAAAAGTCATATCCACGGTTGGATTCAAGACCTTCGTCTTCCGCATTGCGACATCCCGCTTGAATGTACGCATTTTGTTTACAGTGGCAAATTTTCCTGGCGCTTCTTTCAATGAGCCCACCAGACGCACACATTTTTCCTCAGTGAGAAAACCGCGTCGAAAAAAAACATCGGGGTAAGGAAAGAAATGTTTTGTCATGTGCCGTTGGTGAATTCTACGTTTTCCAGCAAACCGTGAAACTCTCCTCGCGACTTAAGCGGCGATACCGGAGCCAGTTGAAACTACTTGCTCAGCAGCACCGTTAACGTGTCATCGCCGCTGTTTGCGGTTACTATGTCGGTTTTACCATCGCCATTTAAGTCTCCAGCTGCAACCGCTTCCGGATTTGATCCAACACGGATAAAAATGCCCTCTGAAGCCTTTCCGACCTTGCTGCCCGGAGTTATTCCTACTTCATTGCTTACATAACAAGCGGCAATGACATCCTCCACGCCATCTCCATTCACATCTCCACCAGCTACATCAAGAGGAGCTTTGCATGTGGAAAACGGCGTACGTGATACGCTAGAAAAACTCCCCTTCCCATCTCCAATCAAGATTGTAATTCCATCCTTCGAAGAATCGGAAGAACTCCCCGAATAGTGAGCGATCGCCAGATCGGTTTTGCCGTCCGCATTCCAGTCGAGTGCTGCAACGCCGAACGGATTAGGAGAAACTGAGAATCGGACCCTGTCATTTTCCGTAACAATGGTTACATCGCCACCATTAAAGCTGGTTGTGATGATTTCCGGCTTACCATTCTGATCGATGTCTGCGGCACGAAGCTTCTGATATGGTTTATCTCCCGTAACAACAAGTTTGCCCGGTACAAGAAAACCACCGTCTTTCATGCCGGACAGAATTTCCACGCGATCAATGCTCCAGCTTTCAACGGCCAAATCGATCAGCCCATCTCCGTTAAAGTCGCCGGCTGCGATTCCATGAACATGAGGATCACTTTGAACCTGAACCGGAGAATATGGCGGCTCCTGAAACTGGCCATGTCCATTTCCAAGCAGAATCGTGACTCCTTTTGTCTCATGATTCGCCACCGCCAAATCCTGTTTGCCGTCGAAATTGAAATCGCCAACGGCAAGATCGTTTGGGGATTCACCCGCAGCGACAGGCGAACCATCTGCCTGATGGAATTGGCCGCTACCATCTCCCAGGTAAATATGGATATCATCACTCCCTTGATTTCCGGCAACAAGATCCAGGTGGCCATCTTTATTGAAATCGGCAATTAGAATGCTTCCGGGCGATTTACCAACAGCCAGACGGAGCATGGTGTGAGACGAATCCTGGGGCGCAGCTTCACAACTGCAGAGAGCCAGCAATAGAAGCAGGACTCCTCCATTCCATGGTCCGCAATCTGAACGATTCATACTCAAATTACATAGTGCGTAAGGACTTGTACTTGTTCCGATTATATCTGATAAGAACCTTGCCAGGCGGGCAAAGAGCAACCATTTCACGAATCGGGAGGTCGAAATGTTCTGATGAACAGAATAAGATTTCCCGCTTTGGTTTCGTTCCTGATCATATCCATCTATCCTCAAGTCGGCTTAGGCCAGCCCGGTCGAGCGGAAAAAATCGATCTGTTGGTAAGGGAGTTTGCGAAAGCCAAACAGTTTTCCGGTGTCGTTCTGGCATCGGAGAATGGAACGGTGATCTATGAAAAATCATTTGGGTTTGCCAATGCTGATTATAAGATCCCGTGCCAGTTGAACACGCGGATCGGCATCGCCTCTATCACAAAACTGATGACGATTGTGATCCTGAACCGGCTGATCGAAGACGGAAAGATTTCACCGGATGACAAACTCGCCAAATATATTCCTGATTTTCCAGGGGGCGACAAAATCACGATCGAGATGCTTTCAAGACATCGCTCCGGGATTCCGCACCGCGTCATGCCGCCTGAAGCGGAATCGATCTCGCATACGACAGCGGAGTTTGTCGAGAAGGTAAAACAAGTGCCACTTGCATTCGAACCCGGCACGCAGCGACTGTATAGCTCCGCCGGATATGCAATGTTGGCGCGAGTTTTCGAGATCGCGTCCGGGAAGTCCTACGCACACCTTTTGCAGGATTACGTGTTCGCGCCTGCAGGAATGAAAGACTCGCTCGACTTCGACAGTGAAACGATCATGGAACGCCGCGCACAAGACTATCTTCTTGGGCCAAACGGCTACATTAACGCTCCCCTGAAAGATTATTCATTTCTGGTAGGCGCAGGGTCCGTGTTCAGCACTGCGGCAGACGTTCATCGGTTCGCTCAGGCCATTTTGTACGGGAAATATGGTGAACAGACAAAGAATTTCCTGATCGATGAGACAACGCTCAGTGGAAGCGGAAGCACCAACGGCCATCGCGCCTATTTTGAAATCGAACGCGAAAAGAAATATGGATCTGTAATGCTCTCGAATCTTGCTTCCGGCGCGTTCGACATGATCGTGGAAGGGCTGAGGGAGATTCTGCAGGGAAAAAAGTTAAGCCGAAAAAATATTCCAGCCCCCAAAATCATTCCTGATCCAAACGAGGACCTGACCGAATTTTTTGGGCGCTACAAACGAAGCGGCAGCGGTAGCGAATTTGTGGTCCTTCTAAAAAAAGATTTTCTTCATGCGGGTGATATCAGGCTCTATCCGATTAAAAAGGATTGCTTCTTCGACTACAAGTACTTTGGCGAAGTCTGCTTTCTCCGCGACAAATCCGCAAAGATTAAGGAGATCAGATGGGCATCACCCGGAATTGAATCGATCTGGGTGAAGCAGTGACCTTTTTTACGCTGCCGCGCGATTGGAAACATAAAAATCCGAGGGATCGCTCAGAACGCACAGGCACAATCTCGCTTTACACGAATAGCATAAAAAGCTAAATTATTGATTCCACAAGTCCAGGAGGGATGGCCGAGTGGTTTAAGGCAGCGGTCTTGAAAGACTTTGAGGGTCCTCCCGTAAATCATTGAAATACCTGCCTTTTCAATAACTTACCTTTTCTCGCGAGTTGCCTGGAGTTGGCTGGAATTGCCTGATTTCCTGTTGTCGCGGGCACAATTTTGGGCACAATTATCGCCGCGTTTCTAGTGCATTTCTATTTGTTTTTAATTGCCTGCCGGATGAAAGCGATGTGATCTCCGCCATTTTAACATGGCGCTGATTCAGCATACAATTAAACAGGAGCTCATGTGAGAAACATGAATGGAGCCGCGCATTCCAGGAGGAAGCGGTGGCCGGTTCTGATCGCTTCTCTTCTGATGACTATCATTTCGTGCAGCATTGAAGGACAAAGCGCTGGATTTGAATTCGCACTGATCGGCGACATGCCTTATGATGCGCGAACCGAAAAGGAATTTGCTCATGTAATGAACGAAATTAACACCGCTGATTTGGCCTTTGTCGTTCACAATGGCGATTTTTGGGGTGACGGCGCGTATTGGACAGAGAAAGCGCCGTCAGATTTGGCTAATCAGCGCGCGCCATTTATTTTCGTGGGAGGAATGCCACCATGCAGCGATGAGACATTTCAAAATCGTCTGGACCTCGCGAAAGACTCCAAACACCCATTCATATTTGTTCCTGGCGATAACGAATGGCTTGACTGCCACCGCGCGAAACCCCGCCCATATGACCCATCGGCGAGACTGACAAAGCTTCGCAAAATGTTTTTCAGCGGTGATCAAAGCCTTGGCCGACGCACGATACGTCTAACACGCCAGAGTGAAAACAGAAGCTACGCCAGATTCCGTGAGAATGTGCGGTGGAGCCGTGACAATGTGCTGTTTGTTACGCTGCATATGGTTGGTAGCAACAATAATCTCGGTCGCACACCGGAGATGGACGCGGAGTTCATGGCGCGGAATGCTGCTAACCTCGCGTGGATGAAGCAGGCATTCGACCTGGCCAAAAGCAGCGGTAGCAAGGGGATCATGATTATTGCTCAGGCGAATCCGGGCTTTGAGAATTTGTGGACGCCCAATCTGCAGCGGAGATACCTCAGGGGCCTGGAACTTCAATTACCCGAAACCAGAAACACAACAGGCTATGATGAATTCCTGTCGATGATCGAAAAAGAAACTCTGGCATTCGCTAAGCCGGTAGTATACGTGCATGGAGATACTCATATTTTTCGTGTTGACAAACCGCTGGTCGGCTCCAAAAGTGGACGGATCATTGAAAACTTCACAAGGGTTGAGACCTTCGGTTTCCCTGAAACACACTGGGTTCGGGCAATCGTAGATCCCGAGGATCCTAATGTGTTTAGCTTCAAGCCGCAGATTGTGAAAAAAAACCACACCAACCATTGATCAAAAAAAGTATTGCCTAGTTTTAGGATGATCGCTATACACCAACAGCTGAAAACACTAAATTAATCTACCCATTCTGCGAGTTTTATTTCTTGCAGGAACGGGGGAGCTGTTGAACGGACCTGTTTCTTAATAACAAAAAGGTGTATTTGCTGAATCCTTTAATAAGCCAGAAAACGCTCCGGAACGAAATTGCTCTTTCTGATACTGCCGGCATTCAACTGCCATTTGCTCCGGTGATTGCGCCCAATAGCAAGTCTTACAACGACAATTATGAGTATGAGCGCAATCTCTCGGAATTCTATGTCGTAGATGGCCCTAAAGGAAGAAGCGGAAATGGTAACTTCACAATTGAAAGCGCTTTTCGGTTCTCTGCGACAGATAGCTTTAGGATATCCACAGGATCTTTCACACTCATCGTAGAAACGGTAACATTGAACTTTTCCGCTTCCTGAACCAAAATGGACTCAACCGCGGCGGTTTTTTACGCCGCCGTGGCATTGAATGCGGAAAAGTCCGAGAATGATTGGGCACAGTTGTGGGCACAATCTCGCTTTACACAAATAGCAGAAAAAGCTAAATTATTGATTCCACAAGTCCAGGAGGGATGGCCGAGTGGTTTAAGGCGGCGGTCTTGAAAACCGCTGGGGGTGCAAGCTCCCCGTGGGTTCGAATCCTACTCCCTCCGCTCCACTTCAACCCTGATCGATAGTAGTGTTGTGT
>JAKEFK010000278.1 GCA_022616075.1 bacterium | reverse complement strand
GAAACTGGCTGGCGGAAAAGAAAAGCCGTCTTTTCAGGAACTCTGGAAAAGCAATGTCGCACAAAATCATTTCAGTAGTTCGGTAATTTATAACGACCACATCTATGGTTTCGATCAAGGCCTACTTCAGTGCATCGATGCAAACTCCGGCACGGAAAAATGGAAGCAGACCGGATTCGGTAAAGGATCGCTCATTCTCGCAGACGGCCATTTGATTGTTCTTGGCGAACGTGGCCTGCTTGCGCTTGTTGAAGCTACTCCTGCCGGATACAAAGAGAAGGGCCGTGCGCAAGTGCTCAAGGGCAAGACCTGGACTCCTCCTGCGCTTGCCAACGGCAAACTTTATTTGAGAAATAAAAAAGAAATGATCTGCATGGATTTGAAAGGAATTGATCAGTGAAAAATGGTACGTAACCGAAAATTCGTCCGAAAGGAAAGAAAAATGGGTCCAAACGGAACCAAAATACTTGTATCCCCCCATGGGGGATATTATAATCTAGGAGTGAAGGAGAAAGAAAATGCCGAATGATAATAAAACGCTTGCTTTAGCGACGATTGTCACAGCGTTTATTGCCTCTCTCTGCTGTATAGGCCCGCTCCTTTTTGCAGCCGCGGGATTGGGTGTCTTTGGAGCAGCTGCGCTTTTTGGTTCCCTTAGACCGTATCTGCTCGTTACAGCCGGATTATTATTGGCCGCTGGTTTCTACTTCACGTACCGACCTCGAAAAGTCGTTTGCGAAGACGGCACTTGCAAGACAGCAACGTCGGACAAAAAGAGCAAGATGCTGCTCTGGTTAACGGCGGGTCTCGTATTGATATTCGCGCTGTCCCCTTATTTTACAGGATTCCTTTTGCCCAAGGGATCTCAGCCGAGCGTTGCGGCTCAGACACCCGCTATTCAGACAGTCTCATTCCGGGTTGAAGGGATGACGTGTGGGGGATGCGAGGCAAATGTAGAGTCTGCGCTCAAAAATGTAAGCGGTGTAAAGCAAGCAGATGTGGATCTTGAAACCAAAACCGCAAAAGTAACTTTTGATACCTCAAAGGCAAATCGCGAAAGACTTGCCGAAGCGGTAAAAAAAGCCGGCTTCGTGCCTGTCCTTTAAAAACAATCAATAAAATTCTAGTAACTGGGAAGGAAAAAGTCATGGCAACCAAACAGATGAGAAAAGAAAATAAAAGATTAACCGTGATCAAGGGACAGGAATATCTGTCGCCCGAGTCCAAGAAAGCCTTGATGGATCGTCTGGCGCGGATTGAAGGTCACGTGCGCTCTGTCCGGAAGATGATCGAAGAACATCGTTGCGCCGATGAGGTTCTGTTGCAATTGGGAGCCATTAAGGCAGCCGTCTCCCAGGTAGCGGTACACGTGGCTGACCATGAAATGAAGGCCTGCGTGAAGTCCTGCATGCAAGGCGATGCCAATGAAAGGCTCGAAAGAACTTTGAAGGTCATAAGCAGTTTGATCAGGCAATAACCATTATGAGTAATGAAAAGCGATTTGATTTAGTCATCCTTGGTTCGGGGTCCACTGCATTTGCGGCAGCTCTACGAGCGCAGGAATTTGGAAAGACTTCCGTAATGACAGAGGAGCGAACGATCGGAGGAACCTGTGTGAACCGTGGCTGCCTGCCCTCAAAAAACCTGATTGAAGCTGCAAAGATCATTTACGATGCTGCAAATCCCCGGTATCCGGGAATCGGCTCTGCAAAACTATCCCTGGATTTCAAACAGCTAATTGCACAGAAGGACGAAGTGGTCAGCAATTACAGAGAGAAAAAATACGAGAGTCTGGTCGATGGCAAGATCGTTATAGAAAAAGGCCATGTAGAGTTTGTTGATGAACATACGGTTCAGATTAATGGAAACCGAATAGTCGGAGAGAAAATACTGATCGCTACGGGCTCGCGTCCTGTTATACCTGACATTCCTGGTCTTAGGGACGTTCCATATATTACGAGCGATTTACTCACGAGTGATGAATCAATTGAATTATCCGAGCTTCCCGAATCATTGGTGATCATCGGGGGAGGCTACATCGCTCTCGAATTGGGTCAGATGTTTCAACGCTTTGGAACAAAGGTAACAATCCTGGAACGAAGCAAACAACTTTTGGCGCATGGTTATGAACCGGAGGTGAGCCGAAGCATCGGAAAGATTTTGCAGGAAGAAGGATTGCAAATTTTAACTGATGTTTCCATTAATTCAGCAGAACATCAAGGAAAAGGGATAACGGTAAACATCCGGCTGGGGCGCGAATCCCGCAAAATTACGGCTCAAAAGCTTCTTGTCGCAGCGGGAAGGCGACCCAACAGCGATCAAATTGGCATAGAAAAAACAGGAGTTTTAATCGGTTCGCGTGGGGAGATACAAGTCGACGAGTACCTGCGGACAAATATCTCTCACATATTCGCAGCCGGCGACGTCATTGGGCGGAAAACCAGGAGCCAAATGGCAACTCCCGTTGGAAGTCAGGATGGCGGAGTCGCAGCGCACAATGCGCTATCGCAAGAACTGCCCCGAAGAGTGAACCATCGTATCATTCCTCGAACGATCTTCACCGATCCTCAAATCGGAGTTGTTGGCATCACCGAAGAGGAAGCTGTTGCTGCCGGTCATCTTTGCTGGTGCAACACACTGCCGTTGTCGCTGGTTCCGCGAGCCGGCGCCATCCGGGACACACGGGGAATCATTAAAATGGTAGCGGACGCGCAAAGTGACGAAGTGCTGGGAGTATCTATGGTTGGTGTAAACGCAGGCGAAGTCATTCACGAAGCAGCAATGGCGATGAGGTTCAAGGCGAAGCTTAGTGATTTTGTTGAACTGTTACATGTTTATCCCACCATGGCGGAGGCTTTAAAGATTGCGGCGATTTCGCGCTACAAGAATCCCGCAAAACTTTCCTGTTGCGCCGAATAGAATTATGAGCAAAGGAACTTTGAAGAGATGAGAATTTTGGCCCCTACAATCCTTATAACGGTATTATTCTTTACTCCATTATGGAGTACTTCTTTAAGGGATGTCTTGAAGGAGAACGGTTTCGACTATGTTCCATTAAGGGATCTGGACTTGTCCCTATTGGGCGCGGAAGTTTCTAACACCGCAGATGTTTTTTGCGTGGGCTATTTTGTTGACGGAACTGATCCAGAAATCCATGTTGTGCTTTTTGATCGGAAGAAGTTACAGTGGTTCGAAACGAAAGTGAACCTGAGGGAATCCGATTACTGCTTCGGATCCAACGCGATTACTGGAATTCAATATTCTAAAAACTTCCTTCACTTGGAAACCCATATCAATCCCTCAGCGGGTTGTACTTTGATTTTCAACAAAAAACTGCAGTTTCAAAAGGCTCTCTACGGCTGGCCTCTAGCTATTTTTGATGATGAGACTGTGGTCTATCACAATAGCGAAGTCCATTTTGCACCGACCCATCCGGCAACGATTTCCCTGTATAACCCTGTCACAAAATCCGGAAAGGAAATTTATCCGATGAAACCATATCAAGCCGTCAGGCTTAAATATATCGAGAAAATGAAAGAGGTCTATTCCGATCAAAACTGGTGCAGGGAAAAAAATCATCATTGCGATCCGGAATCGTTCAATGTCAGCATTGGAGATCTGGAGATCAATAACAAAACCGACTCCATAATTTTTCAGGCTCACTTCAGCGGAGATTACTGGAAGGATCCCGAAGCCACGAAAAATGAACTGATCCCCGTTGTTTATGTCTACCGGCATGTAAGAGATCCGCAGATTGAATATAGAGAGGTCGTGGAGAAAGACCTGAAGAAGTGGTATGGACACCATTCCCTTGCTGATTACTTGCAGCCCGAGATGCTTTCAAAGATTTTCGGTCCCGAGTAAGAAGAGGAGTGCGCAAAATAGAATGATGAGCGACGGAAATTGTGAAGAGATCTCTTGATAAAATCGGTGTTGCCGGATCACTATTTAAATTGGCAAACTATATTTCACCGATACAAAAAATTGAGTTTTGGCTTTGATGTGGTACGGGCGCCCCGCCCTAACGACGATAGTGCAACATCATTTCCCGGCGGACGAGTCGTCCGCACCACATTTTTTCACAGCTTCTCCGCCCGCACCACTTCGTTTAAGCGCTAAGGGGCCGTTCTTGCCGTCTGACTTCTAATAAATTCGAATACCGCATCCTCCATGGAAGGCTTCATACCGATTTTTCTACCTTCTTTCAATCCCTGGGCAAGTGGTGCTTTTTCAACAAGAACACGATAGGCGAACCATAGCCCACCAACGTGAGAACGTCAGATCTGCATGGGAGATGGAGAATGTTCTTCACGCGGCAAAAAGAGGCGTGTCATGATTGCGAGAAGCACAAATGGCAGCACCATTAACACGAGGGAAACCAGGAGAGACTCCTGGCCGAGCAATTCGAGCTTGTAAGTGGTAAATCCTCGCAGGCTCTTTGAAAAAAGCTGTCCACCGATTACAACGTTCCAACGCATGGCAAAAACGCCAATGAGGATCAGAACACCGGAAAGAAAATAAAGTTTATTCCGAATCACAGACCGGGAACGCGATGAGATTTGCATCCAGCCCAGGAGAAGCAGCGGAATCAACGTGCCGATGAAGACCTGAATTACCAAAAATGAATAAATTAGCTTTCCAGAAGCTAACAACACCAGAACATCCAATGATTCTTCCGCTTCATAAAGGCGGTGAATCCAATCCAGGGATTCCACCGCTATATCAATTACCAGGACATGAAAAAGAAATTTTCCAATTGTTTCCAGACAGGCCTGGTCAACCGGAACCTTTCGTATCTTACCGATAACTACATAAAGAAAAAGGAGAAGAGCAATGCCAGATACAATCGCAGAAAAGATAAAAATGATCGGCATCAACACGGCGCCCCACCAGGGGTTTGCTTTAATCGAACCAAAAATAAATCCGACGTACCCATGTAGCAGGAAAGCGCAAGGGATGCCAATCACTGTTATGATCTTTCCCATACGCTCATCAACACGAAGAGCCGATTCAGAAACATCCGTTACCCCCAGAGTCAGCACTTTATAGAACCGGCCTTTCCATCCGGGAATCGAACGGGACCATTCAACGAAATTTTCCCTGTAATCGAACCAGAGCTCGAGCAATAAAACCACCATGAGATACCATGCATAGACAAACCCGAAGATTGCCATCGGCGAAGTCGTGTGCGGAGTCATTAACACTTCGTAGAACCTTTCCGGATGCCCAAGGTGCAATAACAGTGGAAGTGGAGAGACAATCAGGAATGCGAGCGCAGTCAGCAACGAGAGCCGGTAAATCGGAGTAAGGGCTTTCACGTTAAACACTCTTACAAGAGAAGCCATAATGAATGCGCCGGCAACGAGCCCTGTTAGATAAGGGTAGACAACAATGACAACGCTCCAGATCAGGTTCAATTCATTCGGGTAGATAAACCCCTGGACCTTGCTCAATTCGTCGGTTATGGACATGGAAAGAGGCAACAACATTAACGCACCTCTTTATCAATCCCTGCGTACAGAACTCGCGGCTCCGTTCCGAGATGAGGTTTCAGGACATTTGTTTTCTTGTTATCTATGAATTTTTTTAATGGGCTTTCTTCAGTAAGGTTCTTGAGATCACCGAAAATTCTTGATTCTGTCGGGCAAACTTCTACGCACGCGGGCTGCAAACCTCTTGTAATTCTGTGATAGCACAGACTGCACTTCTCAGCTGTTTGAGTTTCGGGATTCATGAAGCGGCAGCCATACGGACAGCTTTGCACGCAGAATCCGCAGCCAATACAATAGTCCGGATCTATCAAAACAGCGCCATCGGGAGTGTCGAAGGTTGCGCCGACAGGACACGATTGAACACAGGGGGATTCCACGCAAAGGTTGCACAACTTTGGCACGAAAAATGATCGCAGAATCTCTTCAGCGGGTACCGCGGGCGGAGGAAAGCCGTTCTGGCCGCCGTTTGGCGAATCAACAATTGTTTCACCAAAAGCTTCCCCTGATCCGGGTTTTGGTTTCAGGATGGTATAACGCTCCACCCATGTTCGAAAATAGGCTGCGCTTTGTGGAACATGATTTTCGATCTTGCATGCTTCCACACAAAGGCCACATCCGATGCATCGATCCACGTCGATTGTCATCAGCCATTTATGCGCAAATGGATCATAGCCCTGCGGCGCGAGCGTTTTCCTGAACGACTGAACAACGGCCTTTACCGGCTTTGTCGCGCAAACTGCTGCTACTCCGGCCGAAACTTTTCCAATCCAACTCAAAATTTTGCGTCTTGAAAAAGTGATCATGGCGACTCCGCGGGAAGGTGTGGTACGTGACAATCCATGCAATTGAGTCCCTGTGAATGCTCGGCTGAAACGACCTGCCGCAGCCAGGAAGGCCGTGATTGATTCTGTTCATGGCATCTCACGCAAAAATTGCGATCCTTCATTTTTTCCGGTACCACGTTCTGATTTTCCATGTGAGAAGCAAGCGGACCGTGACAGGATTCACAAGAAATCATCTTGTGCCCACCCTGATTCTTCTTCTCAACTATATCGGCATGGCAGTCGGTACAATTGGAAGCCCCACCATATCGGACGGGGAGCTTTTGATATTCCTGAAGCACATTTGCCCTGTACCAACCATATTTGCCAAAGGATTCCGGAATCAAAAAAAGTCGAACCACATAATAAGAAAGAAGAATTCCTGCGGTTACCAGTAACAACCGCGTGATTTGTGGTGGTAAGCGGAGACGTAACATACTTATTCCAACATGTATTCGGTTAGAGCAAACAGGACGCCAAAGGCAGATCGTCACAATCGAGGGTCAGAAACTGACATTTTTTCGTTGTGAGTGTCAATTTGGCGCATGGAAAGTGGCGCAAACCAACGATGCAGAACTATAGTAAACTCCAGGACATGGAAGCAGAGATCGAACCGAAAACTCAGCAAGAAATTGAAGAGCTTTTCCGTCGGGCCGGGAAGGAACTACAGGACATAAAATTCGCATTGGATGAGGCCTCGATCGTTGCAATCACCGACCAGCATGGTCTGATTACCTACGCTAACAAGAAGTTTTGCGAAATCTCAAAATACACTCTGGAAGAATTACTGGGGAAAGATCACAGGATTATTAATTCCGGTTACCATCCCAAAGAATTTATCCGCGATCTGTGGCGCACAATCGCGCAGGGACAAGTGTGGAAAGGAGAACTCCGAAATCGCGCAAAAGATGGGAGCCTTTACTGGGTTGACACAACGATAGTTCCTTTTCTCGATAGCAGAAATAAACCTTACCAGTATGTTGCCATCCGGCATGACATCACCAATCGCAAAAGCGTTGAACAACGCCTTGCAGTGGAACAAGCGGTTGCACGGGCTTTTACGGAGTTGGCGTATAACACAACGGAAGGCTACACAAGAATATTAGGAGCGTTATCCATTCCGTGGGAAGGTTGTTTCAGTGAATTGTACGTAATCGACAAAACTCAAGGAATCCTCCGTCGTGAAGCGATCTGGTCGGATGGCTCTCCCGGATTGAAACCACTGCAAGATACTCCAATCACGTTTGCACTTGGAGAAGGATTGCCAGGACTGGTATGGCAAACGCAAAAGCCTTCGATCCGCCGGAACGTAACAGAAGATCCTGACTTCAAACGGGCAGCTCTGGCAATCTTAAGTCAAATAAGAGGTTTCGTTGCTTTTCCAATCATCTTCAAACAGGAAGTCCTCGGCATCATCGATGTTTTCAGCAAAGAGATGTTTCACGAAGACGATGGGATGTTCAATACGCTTCGTACACTTGGAAGTCAGATCGGCGAATTTTTTATGCGCACCTTGATGGAAGCGGAACTGGAAAAGCATGAACGACAGCTGAAGTTTTTTGAAGAAAAACTCCGCCAGGGCGAAAAGCTGATGTTGCTGGGGATGCTTGCTTCCGAAATTGCTCATGAAGTCGGTACCCCTTTGAACATCATCTCCGGGCGTGTCGAGCTTTTAAGCGCAAAGGAAAAGGCCAACGAATCGGTAAAAAGGGATCTGGAAATCATTAATGATCAGATTGAACGGATCACGAAGATTATTCGATCGCGACTCGACATTACTCGGAGGAGAACGGGAAGAACGATCAATGTAGACTTGAGAAAACTAATCTCAAGCCTGGCTGAGTTCCTAAAACCGCAACTGGAAAAAAACAGCGTTCAGATTCACATCCGGTTGCCGGAAGAAGTCTACGTTAAGGCGGACGAGGATCAAATGCAGCAGGTTTTTCTCAATCTAATGTTAAACGCAATTGAGGCGATTCCAAATGGTGGCGCAATTACAATTGATCTTGACGAAATGGTCCGCGATGACTTCACATTTTGGGAAATTCTTGTACAAGATACAGGTACCGGCATTTCTGAAGAAGAGCTGCCTCTGATTTTTGAGCCTTTTTATACAAGCAAAAAAGAAGTTGGTGGTACCGGATTGGGTCTTTCGGTTGTAAAGCAGATTTTGAAGAATCATGACGGTGACATCTTTGTCGAAACGGAGCTGAATCAGGGCTCCACTTTTCATGTTCTGCTCCCCAAACGCTGATTCCCCTTTTAAACCGCCAAGACGCCAAGAACGTTAGTTTGACACATTGTCAGTCGAACTGTCAGCAAGTCCAATAACTCCCGAGAATAGGCTGGGCGAGATCTGCAGGCATCGGGTTTGCTTTGTGGGCGGAGTGGAGGCGATCATGAGCAAACCAATCCAATCTTTTGTTCGTTCATTCGCGGTGATCCTCACCCTATTTACGGCAGGAATCATTCTGCAAAACCTTCCCGTCTCAAACACCTTTAAGCTCCTGCTGATCCTGATGGCAATACTTCCGTTTTGTTTCGTGCTGGAAAAGGTGAAAAGCGTACTTACTTCTTATCAGTTTGCGATCTCGCTTCTGGTTTCGATTCTGATTGGAGTGATCTCAGGAACTCTTGTGATTCAAAATCCACTTCCCGGTCAGTCCATTCAGGCATATGGAAAGCTCTCTTCCGTCATCCATTTTTTCTTTCTGGATCAACTCTTTCAATCGTGGTGGTTTAACCTTTTTCTGGCATTGATGGTGATGAGTCTCGCGCTTGTATTGATCAAGAGGAAGCCATTTCGTGTGACACAAGCAGGATTCCTGTTTTCTCACGTGGGAGTCATTCTGATCTTGATTGGAGGACTGATCGGGCGCATTTTTGGAACCGAGGGATTCATCGAGTTGCAAGAAGGCGAGTCTGCCGGTGTGTTTCAGATGATGGAAAACGGAAGCGTGACAGAGACACAAAAGGACCTTGGATTTGAATTGAAACTGAACGATTTTCAGGTTGATTTCTACGATGCAAAATACAGAATTTACGCGTATCTGTTGGATCCAAAGATTCAGGACTACCGGTCCATAGCCTCTTACGACATTGCGAAAACAAAAGCGGAAAAGATTCCCGGAACGAACACCGTTTTCGAAATTGCGCAGATTGAAAAGACAAAATATGTAGACACAGCCCACAGCATGCAATAGGCGACTAACTGGCAAGAGGAATACGATTCATTGCTTCAAAGATTTGTTTGACTTCCTGTTCTGTCACAGTTGCTGCAATCGCGGGAAAAACAATCATTTCTTCCTTCAAATTATGTTCTCCCAGCAAACTCAATAGCCGGTATTCTTCGATCTCACTGCTCCGATCCATTCTTTTTAGCTTCTCCTGCAATGCTTCCAATAATAATGCTATCTGTCGATGCTCCATTTTCAATATCTGGATCGGGCCATCCATGTCCGTTTTCATTTGGAAGATAGGAAACAAAATTTCTTCTTCCCAGAGAATGTGTTGCTGAAGGCCGTATCTGAACTGCTCAAAATATTCTTTCGCCTGCGGAGGCGATTCACTTTTGCATTTCATATAATTCGCGAAGAGCTGATCCAACCGGAGATGATCCCCTTCGAAGAATGTCATAATGCTTGTGGTTTCAATCATTTCAAGTTCAAGCGGTTATCACGTTTCTCGTTGGTCTAGCAGTTCTTGACGTCGACGTAGTTCCGTTTCCATTGTTTCCACCCGGATTTTCCAAAACTCTTTTTCCAAAGGATCGGCGAAAGATTCCATCTTTTCTCGTGCCTCGGATAACATAAGAATCAGATCCTGGGTGCTAAAACCGTCATACCAATGGGAAGAAAGACAATACATATTATTCCTCCTTTCTGTCAGATGAAGCAAAATTTGTGCCTTTCTTGCGATACCCAACTCATTATTTCTTCGTATCGGTGCTTGTTTTCCAAACAAATGCCTGTACGGCCTCGACTTCCTCAGGCGTCAAGTTGGTGTCCACCATGCGTGCCTGCGCATAAACCTGTTTGGGATTGTTGACCCAGACACGTTTCCTTTTGCGTCATGACACCGCTGTAGGAAGGCATCGGAGTTCCGTCCATTCCAGTAGTGAAACGCATCGCGATCGCTACGGGTGTGTCTCCCCCCAGGTACTCCCCTTTCGTATAATCACGTGCAGGAATAGGCTGGCCCTGTGAATTAAGAAGTGTAGCGGAAGAGGGTCCGTCGCCGCGCCCTTCCGGACCGTGACACTGAGCACATTGCATTTTTGCGTAGATCTGTTTCCCAGCTGAAACGGATTCCTTCGTATTCGAAGGTTTCTCACCGAGATCGATTGTTTGCGGATCCGGTTTCGTATCAAGATTCGCAAGCTTACGTACGTAATCGACCGCAAGCCATCGGTCCTTTTCGGCAAGAAAATCGAAGGCCGGCATCGCAGTCCCAGGGAGACCGCGCGTGACTGTTTCGAAAATGTCCTGCCGGGTTGGCGGCTGACCACTGGCGGTAGATCGAATCTTGAAAGATTCAATCAAGAAGTTTCGTGGTTTGACCTCGACAACAGCCGCAGCCGGACCATCGCCGCGCCCTTTCTCACCGTGGCATCCGGAGCACCAGGCGGTATAAACCTTCTTTGCATCCGCGTGCTCTTTGCTCGTCAGTTGAATAATGGTTGTTGCCGCTCGTTTTTTTTCGGCTGTCGCTTTCTGAGTCTCCTTGGAAGTACCTTTGCAACCGATCGTGAGAACGAACAAGAACATGACTGTAATAAGAAGAATTTTTCTCATAATTCCTACTCCATTTTCAACGTTTACTCAAAATGGTCTGGGCGGCAGGGATGAGCTCGGAAATTGAATAAATCTTCGAATCATCCAATCCGCTCGCGAACTGGGATGCTGATTCTTTTGCGGCAAAAGCCACAATTCCATAACCCATCGGTGATGAGATCTGTTTGGAAACAACATACGAAGCCTGACTTTCAAGAAGCCAACTTCCGTCTTCAGCTGAACGCACGAAGATGACGCGAGAATCCGAATCCACTGCAGGTCTGCGCGTCAGCAAACAACCGTAATCATCAAAGAGTTCCACCGTTTTTCAACGCTGGTGAAGCTGTGCTCCGTAATTTTCCTGACTGATGATCATCTTGCATGCAGCGCACGAATCTTCGCCCAGATGAACGCCAGCGGGTTTCGGCGGCCACTGCACAGAATTTCCGCAAGCCGAAAGAAGAACAACAAAAAGCAATGGAACGAGTGCGATTTTTTTCACAGAAAATTTTCCTTTCGGAAGCGGAGGAACCCAGCCTGAGTAACGATCGTGATCCAAACGACAATAGAACCAACCAGAATGCTCGATGGCAACTCCCCATGTTGCTGCGGCTGCCGCTTTGCTGATCAGTATCTTTGATCGAAAGAGCTCAGATTCACAAACATTGATGTAAAAATGATTGGG
>JAKEFK010000277.1 GCA_022616075.1 bacterium | reverse complement strand
CTTTTACTAAGTACGTAGTAGCGCGGGCGTCCCGCCGGCGCAAGCTCTGCAGACGAGACGTCCGCGCTACTTTGTTTACGTGATTTGACAATGGGAACGAGCTTATATTAGATTGTGTGTTCTTTTACTAAGTAACGACCCTAGGAGGGTTTTATCCATGTTTGAAAAAATTGTGACGAGAATACCGATGTACGACGAAGATGCTGTTCAACCGATGCGTGACGAGCTGATCGCGTATGGTTTTGAAGAAGCGAAGACTCCGGAAGAAGTCGATCGTATCGTGCAAGAAACCAAAGGCACTGTTTTGGTGGTGGTCAATTCCGTTTGCGGATGCGCCGCCGGAAGCGCGCGCCCTGGAGTGGGCGCTGCATTGCAGCACAAAATCATTCCTGATCGCATGGCCACCGTCTTTGCGGGTCAGGACCGCGACGCAGTCGATCAGTTGCGCAACGTTCATCTGAAAGAATATCCACCGTCCTCCCCTTCCATGGCGCTTTTCAAAGACGGCAAAGTCGTCTATATGATGGAAAGACGCATGATTGAGGGACGCGGACCTGAACAAATCGCCGGCGAACTTGCGCGTGTATTTGATCAACACTGCGCAAAACAAGGTCCATCCATTTCACCCGACGAATACGGCAAAATCTCGCACGCAGTGGCCTGCGGTTCCACAATTCCCCGCTTTCGTTAAGACTCACCGCAGAGGACGCTGAGGCCGCCGAGTAAAGAAAAATTTTAATCTCTGCGTCCTCGGCGTTCTCTGCGGTAAAATTTTTTACTTCTGAGCCTCCACAACCCATAAAGGGGATTTGGTCGGAACAACGCGCGTGAGCTGCAATCCCCCTTTGTTGAACAAATCGCGGAATTCAGTTTCCGTGCGTTCCCGGCCACCCGGCATCATGAACATCTCAATATCGATCCACTTGCCAAGGTTCGGTTCATTTCCCGCGCTCAGTACCGCTTCGATCAGGATCACTTTGCCGCCTGGTTTTAAGTGCATCGCGCAATTCTTCAGAATCGTTACAGCCTTCTCATCATCCCAGTCATGAATGATATGTTTCATCACATAAGAATCTGCTGGTGGAACGCTCTTGAAGAAATCACCGGCCACAAGCTCAGTCCGGGAGGCGAGTCCCATATCATCGATTCGCTGTCGCCCGCCTGCAACAACGTGGTCCAAATCAAAAAGTATGCCTTTCATCTGCGGGTATTTTTTTAAGATCGCTGTGAGCACGAATCCATGCCCACCGGCGATATCTGCAAGTGTTCCAATGCCGCTGAAATCGTAACTTTCCAACACTGCAGGGATCACCATCTCGCTAAACGTAGTCATAGCATTATTGAAAGACTGAGCGATCTCCTGATTTGAGAAGATCACGTCAAATGCCGGCTTTTTGAAAACGTGTTCAATGGCCGGTTTCCCATCACTAAGTGTCCGCATCATGTCACGATAAACATCGAAGTGCAGATGGTCGCTCATCCACAAAACCATTGCCGCAACTGAATCCGGTACGTCCGTCCGGAGAAATTCGGATGGCGGAGTATTTGCGAAAGTTCGAGGTTCCGATTCTATAAAAACCCCAACACTCGCGAGCGCTCGCAACACACGATAGAGAATGTCTTCGTTGACAGACGCTGCTTTGGCAAGTTCACCGACAGCTTTCGGACCATTCCGCAACAGGTCAGCAATCCTTAAGCGGGTCACGGCATGCAGACAAGATGACGCCATGTATCCGGTACTCAATTGCATTACGATGTCGGCAGGGGTTGGTTGCATCTGAGAGGGATTGGACATATCAAAACTCCAGGTTCAAAGCGTTTGGGAATTTGTAATTATGGGCACTCGCAGAGCAGTTGTCAATTTGTTTGCTTCATGAAATCTTCACAACTTTTCGGTTAATGCTAGAATGCAATCTTTATGAAACCCGCCAGCATTCTGATTGTTGAGGACGATGAAAAAACCGCGGCAACGATCCGGTTGTATCTGGAGAATGCTGGTTTCTTAGCCTCCATCGCAATGGACGGCGCGGAAGCGTTACAAGCAGTTCACTTACAATCACCCGATCTTCTCATTCTCGATTTAATGCTGCCGAAAGTGGATGGATTGACCCTATGCCATCAGCTCAGACAATTCTCGGAAGTGCCGGTCATCCTGTTGACTGCGCGGACCGAAGAAGAAGATAAGCTTCGCGGCCTGCAGTCAGGAGCGGACGACTACGTTACGAAACCTTTCAGTCCGCGTGAGCTGATTGCGCGCGTAAAAGCCGTGCTGCGTCGCACACGAAAATCGGGCGAAAAAGAACAAAAACAATTTGATTGCGGTGATTTGCATATCGACTTTGAACGCCATGAAGTTCGCGTGCGCGGTTCGCTGGTTCCCTTAACGCCAACGGAGTTCAGACTATTGGAGATTTTTAGCAGAGCACCGGAGCGCGTATTTTCTCGACAAGAGCTTTTGGAGCGAGCCTTTGATTCCGACTTTGAGGGCCTGGATCGAACGGTCGACGCGCACATCATGAATTTACGAAAGAAAATTGAGTCCGATCGGAGCCAGCCCTCACGGATCGTTACGGTATTCGGCCTGGGCTATAAGTTTTCAGCAGGATCGAATGTTCCATAGCCTTCGTTTTCGATTCGCGCTTGCCAGCATCGCAATCGTTGTGATCGCCGTCGGCACCGTGGGAATACTTTCCACTCGCGTCAGCAATCGTGAATTCCAGCGATATGTAAACACAGGCAGAAAGACGAATCTAATTTCAATCGCTCAAACACTCCAAGCACACTACGACCGTCAAATGAATTGGAGTGGTGTGGAGCAAATTCTGGAACGGTCTGGAAGTGCCGCAGGAAAGCGTCTGATCTTGATCGATACTGCGGCAAGAGTAATTGCGGCATGGCCCAGAGACCTGGTGAGATCCAGTTTCCGTCTCGATTCAAAGGGAACGATTACGTTTGAGATCAAAAAGGAACAGGGCCGGGAAGTATCCGTCAACGAGCTCGCATTAAATAACATGCCAAGGCAGCTCCTTTTTGATAAGAATCGCGAATCCATTGGAACCTTGTTCGAAACAGAACTGAACTTTGGAATCGAAACTGATCAATTTACACTTTCCGTGACACGTGGAGTTCTTCTTTCGGTGATCACCGCAGGGTTGCTCGCGTTGATTGCCACTCTAGCTTTCTCCAGGAAACTGCTCTCCCCCATCGAAAGGTTGACCATAGCGGCTCGTTCGTTAGAAATGGGGGATCTTCGGCAACGTGTTCCGGTGCAATCTAAAGATGAGACCGGCGAACTTGCCCACGCCTTCAATTCAATGGCTGAGAGTTTGGAGCGCCTGGAGCAACTCCGGCGAAACATGGTAAGCGATATTGCGCATGAGTTAAGGACACCGCTAACGAACATCCGGTGCCAGCTGGAAGCAGTGCAGGATGGGTTGATCCGCCCTGATGCTGTAACCATTCATTCATTGCATGAGGAAGCTATGTTGCTGAACGCCTTGATTGATGACCTTCAGGATCTAGCGCTTGCTGATGCCGGGAAGCTTAAGTTATCGCCCGAGGAAATAAGCATCCGCCGGGAAATTGAAAGCGCTGTGACAGCTACACAGCATCTATTGATAGGGAAAAAACTTGTGGTGATCACAAAAATACCGGACGATCTACCTTTGATTTACGCCGACCCAAAACGGATTGGCCAGACTCTTCGGAATTTGCTGAACAACGCAATTGCGCATTCCTCTTCTAACAGCCGAATTATTATCGCTGCAGAAAAAGTTGAGAGAGATTTGCAAATTTCGATTCGTGATAGCGGCGAGGGTATCTCCCCGGAAGATCTCCCTTACGTCTTTGAGCGATTCTTTCGATCCGATCGTTCACGCACACGGAAAACCGGAGGGGCAGGGTTGGGACTCGCGATTGTGCAGCAGCTCGTTCAAGCCCACGGTGGAAGAGTCAGTATTGAAAGTAAAGTGGGAGAGGGAACAACCATTACTTTCACACTCCCCCTGGAATTCTTAATTCGTATCACGCCTTCATAAAAACTTCATAACCATTCTTTATTGTTATCCAGGATAACGATTGCATTCGTTTGAAAGGAGTATATCGTTGAAAGTAATCTTCACGCTCATTTTGCTGTTCTGTTTTTGCTTTTTTACCGCCGATGCGGATAACTCAATCATTCCGGATACGCCTGCCGGAAAGAAATTAAGCGAGATGCTCTCAATCATTGACACGGAAGACGAAGCCAGGGTTCTCGCCTTTATACGAAGCTTCGATCCTTCCTTTTTGGAGCAATTTTCGGAGGAAGAGCACAGGGACGTGTTCCGGCAACTGCGCGAGCGAACGGGCGGACTCGAAATCATCGAAGTCGCAAATTCAGAACCACATGAGTTGAGCGTTATAGCAAAATCGAAAAAATCACAAAAGTCCTTACGTGTGATGATCAAGACGTCAACGAGTGACCCCTTTGCACTTACTGACATCGGTATTCGACCGTTGGATTCAGCAGGTGGTCCCAAACAACAAAAAACACCTTTCGCAACTCTCGATGTTCCCGCGACTCAAAAGCGACTCGATGAGCTGCTGTCGGGGCTCGTACCCCGCGGTTTGAACGGCGCAGTTCTGGTTGCGCAAAACGGTCAGATTATTTTCCATAAAGGCTATGGATTAGCCAATCGTGAAGCAAGGATTCCAATTAATGAGGACACCGCGTTTGACGTCGCCGCTGCCACAAAAGATTTTACGCATACGGCAATCTTTCAGCTGGTTGCCTCCGGAAAAATCAAATTACAGGATCCGATCACAAAATATTTTCCAAATGTTCCTGCAGACAAAGCCGGGATTACTATTCAACAGCTCCTGATTCACACTGCCGGCTTTCCCGCGTATTCCGGTCCGGATGATGAAGTTATTGCAAAGGAAGATTTTTTGAAACGCATTTTTTCGACAACACTGCTATGCGAACCGGGGAAAAAGGAAAGTTATTCAAATCCGGGATACAGTCTCCTGGCCGCCATTATACAGAACGTGAGTGGTCTTTCATTCGAGCAGTATCTGAAGGCAAATATTTTTGATCCGGTTGGAATGGCACAGACTGGATATGTTTTACCTAAATGGAAACCCGGACAGATCGCGCACACTTACGGTGAAGGAAAGGATCGCGGTTCCACATTGGATTTTCCACATGCGACCGATGGTCCTTATTGGAACCTGAGAGGGAACGGCGGAACTCTTTCTCCGTTAACGGACATGTTTCGATTTTATGAAGCTGCGATCAGCGGCAAGTTGTTGCCAAAGGATTCCGAGCTGGTGATCTTTCGGCCGGATGAAGAACTCGAGCTGGCAGGTTCCGACGGCTTCCACTATTTTGTCTATTCCCGCTCGCCGGTGGACGGAATCACAACGATCGTTGCAACAACAGATCCTGCAGTGAAAGCACCGGCCGTACGCTCACAAATCGCAAAGATTTTAAAGGAACAAACTTAATGCAGGTCGCGAAGATGCCGGGCAAGGATCAAAGAAAACACATCCACACCCAGCTCAAATTGCAGGAAAGGATTGACGCCCGATTTGCGGTGAATTTGAACTCCATTCTCCATCGGGACAAAATCTTTGATTCTGAAATGAGGAATGCTACGCTGCCTTTTTTCGCCGGAAAACAGGATTCGCTTGTTAGTCAAATAAATACGGCCCGAATCTTTTACGTTCAATTCCTGGAATATTTGTCGCTGTACCTGATCCCCTTCCTCCGACGCCTGCGCTGTGGATCCATAGCGCGCGCTTTTTGTGATCGAATGCAGCTCACACCAGTTTGCATCTGCTGTGAAATAACATTTTTCATTACGACCCAGTTTTAGCGCCGGCTCAATTGTGGGTATATCTCCATTTTCAATCAGCCAGAAAAGACGGTAGCGATCCAGAATGTTTTTTGTCTTTTGATCGTAGTCAATGCGCACACCCAGGTGATGAGCGAGAGATTCCAGTTCCTCTTCCTCTTTCGGTGATAATCGCTCGTCCGAGAGCGCGGTGATAAATGTTCGCTGAACCATTTCTGAGGCCTTATCTCTGTAAATTTTTTCAGCAACCTGCGGATGCAATTTGAGGTTTTGCTGCATCGTTTTCAGGAACGTGCGTTCCCTGGGATTCAATTTCTTATCTGCAATGGCCTGGTCAACAGTTTTACTGTAATGACGCATCACCATCTGATTGTGAATACGTTCGACTTGCGCGTTGGTGAAACCGAACAGAGTCTTGAGCTGGTGGAGAGCTTTCCAATCTGCAGGACTCAGGACCTGATCCTCCAGACATTTTTCAAGGAATTTGCGGTAGAACTTGGTCAGCTCTTTTCCAAAATTTTTCCGCAGTTCTACTTTTAATCTTGCGGTTGCTGAGGCAAGATCTTTGAGCGGGACCTTTAAATCCGGATAGCCTACCAGAAGTTTTCCCAGTTCTTCTACAACTGATTTGTCCGGATCCTTCTTGAGCAGACTTCGGATGAGAGACTTCTTCTTAAGAACTTCCGGTTCCATTTTGAGATATTGCCAGCCCCTCTCGTTCTTTGATCCCCAATTGTCTCAAAGGTTAGGAGAATCATCAAGTGACTCAGGAGATATTAAATCCGGTTTATCCTGGTGTGGGGTAACGGGAACGGATACTCTTTTTGGGCGGAGGGGACGGCCAGAGACTTAAGTATCGCGGCATCTTATATTGAAGAACTTTTTCACGGAAATAGTGTTCGTGCTCCCATTCCATTTCAGCCATCGTTAACAGGCATTCCAGCAATTCAGGATGTCCGCTATCACAGGCAAATTGAGCTGCGTTTTCGTATTCCACAATGTTGCGACTTTCCAGCCGCCCGGCTGCGTACATGGGAACAAACGAACCAGCTACTGCACAAAGAAATCCCAACACGCGTCCCACAAGATAAGAGCGCGTTTCCCGAATCAGATCAGGCTTTGAACCGAGAATTGACAACATTCTCCGAACCTTTTCGCGGTGATTCCATTCCTCCTCCTCAATCTGTTGAATTCTGGCACGATCCGCTTCCTCTGAGGTGGACTTCCAATGTCCACGATAGGCCAGAGCTGCAGCAAGCTCTCCCGAATATGCTTTCTGCAGTAGACGAATGAAGCAACTGAGTTCGCTCGCCATAATCTGTAATTTCTGAAATATCTAAATATATTATAGAACTTTCAGTGTCTGAACAGAGCGATTTCATACACTCCCGGTATCATCGAAGTGGATTTTGTGCATGATTCGATGAAATATCGGCGACAAGACGATTCCCATTGCAGACAGGAAAACCACGCCGCTAAAAAGAGCGTATGCGGCGGAGAATAGCTTGGCGTGTGTGGTGGTCATCTCATTAACCGGACCCATTCCCGTCAAAATCATCGCAGCGTTATAGAGTGCGTCCACCCAGTTTAGCCCTGCAATATGATGGTATCCCATTGTGCCGATTCCAAGCGCGAATGCGACAATCATCGATGCCAAACTGAACCACGCCGCCAACCGCCGGATAAATCGGTGAATCGGCAAGATCTTTTGCCGTTTATGCTCAAACATTCCGTTACTTCCCGCCACTATATTAACGGCCAAGGAAGATCGAAGTGTCAACCTGTGGACGACGAAGAAAGGACCGATCTGCGATGACAATCAGAATCAGCAGGGTCGAGATTATTCTGTACAAGGAGGTTTTTATACGATGAAAATTTTAACGAAATTGGCAATTCTATCGCTCATCCTTGCTGCTCCAGTTTTGCTCATGGCTGGATCGAAGAAAGAGCATGGGGAGAACACCCTGGCAATGCAAATCGAACAAAGACTAATTGGAATCCCTAACGCAGTAGTGGTTGTGGTGGATGAAACCACAAACACTGCTTTTTTAAGAGGCACTGTTTCTTCACAAGCAGATATGGACCGGATCATTGAACTTGTTCGATCGGTGGATGGAGTCCGAGTGATCGGATCGAATCTGACGGTCCTGGAGGAACCAGTCGAAATTACACGCGATGACGATACGATGAACAACTTGCCGATGGCCATCGAAACGGATGAAGGAACGACGTTTACGAGCACCACCGTGGTGGTCACGGATGCTTCTCTTCGCGCCGCTGTGGAAGAAGCGCTTGAATCGGAAGGAATCATGGGACAATCCATGATCAAGGTAGACACCGAAGATGGAATTGTCACGCTAACCGGCACTGCGTTAAGTGAAGCGCACGCAGACCGCATTGTGGCTCTGGCGCAATCCGTTCCTGGTGTTGTGAGCATTGAATCGAACATCCAGTTGCGTGATCAGAAACGTGTTTACAAGGTCAAACCAAGTCAAGATCGAGATAAAGAAGGTCGTGAAGTAGGAGAAGGGGAAAGCCGCGTAGATGATGATGACGATCGTTAATTTGTACATGTGAAATTCAATTGCGTGAAAACCGCCAAGAGACCAAGTCGCCAAGAGCCAAATACTCTTTTTCAATAACTTGGCGAACTTGGCGCCTTGGCGGTTAAAATTGATTCCATGTCTGCGCTCGAACTGTTTCATCCTAACATTCAAAAGTGGTTCCGATCGGTATTTTCTGCACCCACAAAAGCGCAAGAATCGGGCTGGCCGCTAATCGAAAAGGGAGAGCACACACTGATGATTGCGCCGACCGGCTCCGGAAAAACTCTTGCGGCCTTTTTATGCGCAATTCATCACATCATGTTTTCACCATTGCCGGAAAAAAACAAACGTTGCCGCGTGCTCTATATTTCGCCCCTAAAAGCTCTAGCGGTCGATGTGGAAAGAAACCTGCGTCTGCCGATTGCCGGAATCACATCCGCAGCTGAAAACGATACTTCACTGGTGATTCCACTTGTTGCGATTCGCACCGGCGATACGTCCTCAAAAGAACGCGCGCATTTCCTGCGCAATCCATCCGATATTCTGATAACGACCCCCGAGTCACTTTATTTATTGCTGACCAGCAATGCGCGCGAAAATTTGCGAAGCATTCGCTGGGTGATTGTCGATGAAATTCACGCAATGGTGGGAACCAAGCGAGGCGCCCATCTTGCCGTGTCACTGGAAAGACTGAATCAGCTTACGGAGCAACCTTTTCAGCGTATCGGTTTATCCGCAACGGTGCGACCGTTGCAGGAAGCAGCGAATTTTTTAGGTGGATACGAAAGTGATCATCCGCGACCGGTGAGCATTGTGAATGCAGGCTCAACCAAACAGCTGGATTTACAGGTCATCGCGCCACTCGAAGATATGAGCCGCCTGGGAGAAGTGATCACAGGACCCTCGCGATTCAGCATCTGGCCGGCATTGCATGCGCAGATCTTGCATTTGATTCGCACCCATCGAACCACGCTGATTTTTGTGAACAACAGGCGGCTCGCCGAACGTCTGGCAGCCGCGCTCAATGAGCTGGCCGAAACAGATCTGGTGCGCGCTCATCACGGTTCCGTTTCACACGATCAGCGTTTGCAAATCGAAGAGGACTTAAAAACGGGAAATCTTCCGGCAATTGTTGCAACTTCTTCTCTGGAACTTGGAATCGATATGGGAGCCATCGATCTTGTATTGCAGGTTGAGTCGCCTCCGGGAGTTGCGAGCGCGCTGCAACGAATCGGCCGTGCAGGACATCAGCTCGATGTTCCCAGCAAAGGAATCGTCTTCCCAAAATATCGCGGAGACCTGGTTGCGTGTGCCGCTCTAACCGATCACATGCTGGAAGGCAAAGTTGAAGAAACGCACTATCTTCGCAATCCGCTTGATGTGCTTGCCCAACAAATCGTGGCTATGGTTTCGATGGATTCGTGGAAACTCGATGATCTGGAGAAAGTTTTAAACGGCGCCGCGCCGTTTCAGAAAATTACGCGAGGAATGCTGGAAAACGTACTGGATATGCTTTCCGGCCGTTATCCTTCCGATGAATTCGCGGAGTTGCGCCCGCGCATTGTCTGGGACCGCATTTCAGGAAAGCTTCAGGCGCGGGAAGGCGCGAGGCGAACCGCAATTGTGAACGGAGGAACGATTCCGGATCGCGGGCTCTTTCACGTTTTTTTGATCGGAGCAGAACCGGGAAAAGGTCGAGTGGGTGAATTGGATGAAGAAATGGTATTTGAAACGCGCATTGGGGAAACGTTTTTGCTGGGCACCACTTCCTGGCGCGTGGAAGAAATCACTCACGATCGCGTGCTTGTTTCTCCCGCTCCTGGGATTCCGGCAAAAATGCCTTTCTGGAAAGGGGAAGGCGCGGGACGTCCTGTGGAATTCGGGCGTGCCATCGGCAGCTTGATGCGAAAACTCCAGGAGATGAACCCAAAGGATGCCGAACAACTTCTAATGCAGGAACACAAGCTCGATGATTGGGCGGCAAAAAATCTACTGGCTTATCTGCAGGAGCAAAAGGAAAAGACGGAGACGATTCCGGATGACCAGACGATTGTGATCGAGCGTTACGTGGATGATCTGGGAGATTGGCGTATCTGCATTCTTTCCACGTTCGGCGCGCGTGTTCACGCGCCCTGGACGCACGCGATCGAAGCGATGATTCGCGATAAATGGGAACTGCATGTGGAAACACTCTGGAGCGATGATGGAATCGTGATTCGTCTTCCGGAAACGGATGAACCGCCTCCGATTGAGTTTTTCCTTCCCGATCCGGAAGAAGCAGAACATCTAGTGATGAATCATCTCAGCTCTTCTGCGCTTTTTTCCTCTCGTTTTCGCGAAGCAGCAGCCCGGGCGCTGCTTTTGCCGAGAAGATACCCTGGCCAGCGAACGCCGCTGTGGCAACAACGAAAGCGTGCCTTTGATTTGTTGCAAATCACTTCCAAATTTCCATCGTTTCCGATTTTGCTCGAAACGTACCGGGAAGTTTTGCAGGATGTATTCGATATGCCCGGCTTCCTCGAATTGTTACGCGGGATCCGTAGCCGCAGCATTCGCGTCGTGACCATTAACACCACTTCTCCTTCGCCTTTTGCCTCTTCCTTGATGTTCGGTTACATAGGCAACTTCATTTATGAAGGGGACGCCCCTCTGGCGGAACGCAGAGCGCAGGCGCTTGCCATCGATCCTGTTCAGCTGCGAGAGCTGCTCGGTGAATCAGAGCTGCGTGAATTGCTCGATCCCGATGTCATCGAAAAGATGGAGATGCAGCTCCAGCATCTCGACGCTCCCTATTTGATCAGAAGCAAAGATGCTCTCCACGATCTGCTGCTCCGCATCGGTGATTTAACAACAGGCGAAATCAAAGCGCGGTCGTCCGAAGCTTCTAAACAAAGTAGTGCGGGCGTCCCGCCTGCAGGATGCGCAGACGGGACGTCCGCGCTACATACCGTAGAGAATTGGCTGAATGAGCTGTCGCGCGAGCGTAGGATATTGCAAGTGAATCTTGCGGAAGAATCGCGATGGATTGCGGCAGAAGACGCAGGGCGATACCGGGATGGGCTTGGGATTCCGATTCCCGCTGAGGTGCCGGCAGCGTTTCGAGCAGTCGTGGCCGATCCACTGGGAGATCTCGTTTCGCGTTACGCAAGAACTCATGCTCCCTTCAGCGCGGAAGAGATGGCCGGCAGAATGGGAATGGATGTTTCCAATGCGCAAGAAGCACTCACGCGTCTCGAAAAGGAGGAGCGGATACTGCAAGGCGATTTCACGCGAGCAGTTCAGCATCGCGAATGGTGCGATGCCACAGTATTCCGGCGCATTCGCCAGAAGTCCCTTGCGAAATTGCGCCGCGAAGTCGAACCAGTGGAACCCGCTGTGTACGGGCGTTTCTTACCTCAATGGCACGGAGTGGATTTGCCGCGCGCAGGCACCGATGCGTGGCTTGAAGTGATCGAGCAACTGCAAGGTTATCCGATTCCCGCTTCAGTTTTGGAAACACAGATTCTCCCGTCACGATTCCCGGAGTATGAACCGGCCGAGCTGGACAGATTGATGTCATCCGGACTCGTTCTGTGGTCCGGAGTAGAAGCGCTCGGTAAAACGGATGGGCGGATCGCTTTGTATCTTGCTGAAAATGCTGCTCAGCTGCTAAGGCCCCCGGAAACAAAAATCCAGATGGGCGAACTGCATTTGAAGATCAAAGAATTCCTTTCTTCTGCGGGAGCATCTTTCTTTCCGCAGATTCATGGCGTAACGGGTGGGTTCAAGCAGGAAGTGCTTGCGGCTCTCTGGGAACTTGTCTGGGCGGGTGAAGTCACAAACGATACTTTGATGCCACTTCGCGCGTTGTTGCGATCGAAAAAAAGAGCGCGTCGCACGCATATATTGGGAATCCCTTCTCGCTCCGGAGTGCCGCTGGAAGGAACTGGAAGGTGGTCTTTGCTTTCAAAGCTTCTTGGTTCGGCGACACCAACGCAGCGCGTGAGCGGAACCGCACAACAGCTTTTGAACAGACTGGGTGTTGTGACGCGTGAGGCCATTGCAGCGGAAAAAATGGCCGGCGGCTTCTCTGCCGTTTATCCGGTGTTAAAAGCTATGGAAGAAGCCGGCAGAGTCAGACGCGGTTATTTCATCGCAGGGCGCGGCGCAGCCCAATTCGCTTTGCCGGGAGCCCTGGATCGCTTGCGTTCGCTCCGAGAAATATCCGATGAGTCATCGAATGTGATCCTCGCTGCCACGGATCCCGCGAATCCTTACGGCGCATCACTTCCATGGCCTCAACGCCCGGACAGTTTCGTTCCCGGCCGTATCGCGGGCGCTCGCGTGGTCCTGGTAAACGGTGAGCTTGCGGCGTATCTGAGTAGAGGACAGCGTACCCTTTATACTTTCTTGAAATCAGAAGATCCGGAACATCAAATCGTGATCGATGGGATCGTGAGCGCCCTGGCCGGTCTTGTGGAATCCGGAAAACGGCGCGCCCTATATCTAACGGAGATCGATGGAAAATCGCCGGGCGATTCTCCACTTGCCGCTGCTTTACAGCGAGAAGGTTTTACAGCATACGCCGGCGGTTGGCAAAAGAAGTAGACTCTCGCGGGCGAGTCGCCCGCGCCACAACGCTGTGGGATGTTTGACACAACCCCAACGATTCTCTCCCCGCACTCTTCCTGGCATTTACTTTGCTCCACTTGATTCTGAGTGGAGGCCGAAGTGAACAAGTCGAAATTCTTCCTGTTCCTGATCTCAATCACATTCTTTTCTTCAGTGAGTTTCTCTGAAAATCAAAAGGATCAAACTCTATCTCCCTACTTTTTTGTTGAAGGAGATCCGGCGGTAGATCAATTGCCGCTGAAGGAAACGCGCGTGGAGATAGCAATTTCCGGAGTCATCGCGGATGTTTCGGTTCTTCAGATTTACGAGAATGAAGGATCACGTCCGATCAACGCACGATATATTTTCCCGGCGTCCACTAGATCAGCGGTTTATGGAATGCGAATGCGCATCGGCGATCAATTGATCGTTGCGAAAGTCAAAGAAAAGGAAAAGGCAAAGAAGGAGTTTGAGAAAGCAAAACAGACGGGAAAAAGCGCTTCCTTGCTTGAGCAAAACAGACCGAACGTGTTTTCGATGAGTGTTGCAAACATCCTTCCCGGCGACAGGATTGAAATCGAGCTTCGCTACACGGAATTGCTGGTTCCAACCGATGGCGTCTACGAGCTTGTTTTTCCCACAGTGGTTGGTCCACGCTATTCGTCACAATCGGAAGCTGCTGCTCCGAAAGAGAATCAGTTTACACACAGTCCTTATCTTCACGAAAGAATTCCGCCGAAAAGCGCATTTCATCTGAGTTCAACGATTTCCTCGGGGGTCCCGATTCAGGATTTGATGTGCGCTTCACATCGCATCAGCACAACCTGGAAGAATCCAATGCTGGCGGAACTCGCGTTGAATGAACCGGATGACTTTCAGGGCAACCGCGATTTCATACTGCGTTACCGCCTCACTGGAAATCAAATCGCTTCCGGACTGATGCTCTATCAAGGCAAGGATGAAAACTTCTTCCTGTACATGGCGCAACCGCCGGCGCGCGTGTCTGTCACGGATCATCCGGCACGAGAATACATTTTCGTTGTGGATATTTCCGGTTCCATGAACGGTTTTCCCCTGGAAACATCGAAACAGTTGCTGCGAGATTTGATTGGCGGGCTGCAACCGTCGGATCGATTCAATATGGTGCTATTCGCCGGAAGCTCCGCAGCATTATCGGCGAAATCCCTGCCGGCGAGTCCTGAAAATATCCGGCAGGCACTTCAATTGATCGATTCTCAACGTGGCGGCGGAGGCACAGAACTTCTCGATGCCATGCAACGCGCGATGAGCATCCCGAACGAAAAGGCGGTGGCACGGATCATTGCGCTCGTAACAGACGGGTACATTTCTGCGGAAAAGGAAACATTCGACTACATTCGTAATCATCTGGATCAATCCAATGTCTTCGCGTTCGGAATAGGAACGAGTGTGAATCGTTATCTGATTGAAGGCGTAGCCAAAGCCGGCAAGGGAGAAACATTTGTCGTAACAGATCCCGCTGATGCTGAAGCGATGGCCGCAAAATTTCGTGAATACATTCAAAACCCTGTGCTCACCGATATCACAGTCCGGATCAGCAATTTTCATACTTATGATGTTGAATCTCCGAAGCTGCCTGATCTCTTCGCGCATCGCCCGGTTCTTCTATTTGGAAAATGGCGAGGGTCAGTCACGGGGTCCATTGAGCTAACCGGCCAAACGGGACGCGGAGGTTACCAGACAAATCTCAACGTGGCAAATGTGAAACCACAGGAAGCCAATCGTGCGCTGCGTTATTTATGGGCAAGATCCCGCATTTCAGAACTTTCTGATTATGGTTCCAGTCAACCGGAAGCTGATCGAATCGCAAAGATTACATCGCTGGGTTTGACCTACAATCTATTGACGCAGTACACATCCTTCATCGCGGTCCGTGAGATCGTACGAAATACTCAGGAACCTGCCAGAGATGTGGATCAACCGGTGCCTCTTCCTAAAGGAGTGACTGACCTGGCGGTAGGAACCACAGTTATGTCAGGAAGTGAGCCGGAACTTATGCTGCTGGCTATCCTACTCTGTTCCGTTCTGCTTATCTGGAAAATCAGGGCTCGCTATGTCCCGAACGCTTGAGTGGCACAGGGCCGGGTTGTGCGCCTGTGCTCTGTTCGCGGCCTTCCTGATCAAGTCGCATTATTCCCATGCGTCCGCGGAAGATCTGCGCTGGATACTCGCACCTACTACCGTATTAGTGGAGTGGATGAGCGGAGGATCCTTTGAATTTGAATCTGGATCCGGATACATCAGCAAAGCGCATTACTTTCTGATTGCGCCTTCCTGTTCCGGCGTGAATTTTCTGATGACTGCCTTTGTCATGCTTTCGCTGAAATGGATCTGGACCTCTCCAACAAAAAGATTTCAGATCCTGTCATTGCCGGTTGCGGCAGGAATTGCATTTATTGCAACATTAGTTGCAAATTCGGTTCGAATCTCCCTTGCGCTGGCGTTTCAAAGTTTGAATTCCGCCACTTTCCACCGGATGGAAGGGATTCTGATTTACTTCAGTTTTCTACTTCTTCTTTTCGTGCTGACCGAGAGAGGATTCAGAATCAAACGATTCTTTTTTCCTCTTCTGATCTATTATGCTTGCGCGCTTGGAATTCCAGTGTTAAACGGAGCATGGAAGCAGGGCTTGCGGTTCCAGGAGCATGCGCTATTTGTAATGATTATCCCGCTATTGTTGATTACAATCCTGCAGCTTGCTTCGCTTCCTGGAAAATACGCACAAACATCTCGCGCGTAAGTCTTCCTGTAAAGGTATTTTGCTGACTCGGATGATAGGAACAAAGGATCAGGGAGCCGTCAGGCAGCGAAACTCTCAATCCGTGCGCAAATGCCGGGAATCGGAACCTTTTAGAAGCGTCCTCTCTTTTCAAGAGCTTTTTAACCGAATTATACGCAAGGGAACCCAGAGCAATCATCACCCGGACCTGTTTTAATAGCGCATGCTCGCGAACGAGGTAATCGTGACAAAACTCAAATTCCTGCAGCGTAGGTTTATTATCAGGTGGCGCGCACCGGACCGCTGCTGCTATGTAAGTGTGAAAAATTTCCAGTCCATCTGTTTTGGAAACCGAATGTGGTTGATTGGCCAGGCCGACTTCATAGAGCGCCGCGTATAGCCAGTCCCCGCTCCGGTCTCCTGTAAAAATACGACCGGTCCTGTTCCCTCCATTTGCGGCAGGGGCAAGCCCCACAATAAAGATTCGGGCCTCCGGATCCCCGAAACCAGGCACTGGTCTTGCCCAGTATTTTTCGCCGCGATGACGCAACGGAGGATTCGCCGCAACGTATTCCCTGTGCGCAACCAGGCGTGGACACTTCCTGCACCGCACAATCTCCCTGTTTAGTTTTTTCAAAGAGTCCATAAGTAATATTTAACAGAAGTTCGCAAAGGACGCTAAGATTAGATTTCCTTTGCTATCTTTGCGTTCTTCTGTAAAAAAAGGAGGAGTTGAATGAATAAAGAAGAATTGGAGCAATTCAGGAAGTACCGTGAAAAGATGAACGAAAAAATTCTGGGAGCGGACCATCTTGGTATCAAAAGATTCTTTAATCTGGATACGCAGGCGTATGTAGATGGCGCGCTGGATGCGAAAACAAAAGAGATGCTCGGCCTTGTAGCAAGCATGGTACTGCGTTGCGATGATTGCATCAGTTATCACATCGTCCGTTGCGCGGAGGAAAAAGTCTCGCGGGCAGAAATGATCGAAGTGTTCAATGTCGCGCTCGTGGTGGGTGGTTCCATCGTGATTCCTCATATGCGGCGCGCATTCGAAACAATGGAACAGCTTGTATCTGAGTGAACTCGAATGAGCTGGGCGATTGGAATTGCGCCCGTCCATGGAGACGGCATTCTTGTTTCAGACGTCCGCGTAACTTTTGAAACGGCGGAAGCAGATTGCCTGCAGAAAATTCATTACGTCAAACCCTCGATCCTCTTTGCATTTGCCGGTTCAGTAAAAATCGGCTTTCGACAGACTACGGCGATGAAGCAAGAACTTGGTAGCGCAAAACTGGAACGTGGGTGGGACATCGATCAGATTTCTAAAACCTGGTTGCCAGGTCTTTTTCGGCGTTTTTACGATCATTCTGAAGAAGAGGAAAGAGATCTCGGTTCGCAGATCATTCTTGTAGCCGCCCATCCAAAAAAATCGCACGGTGGCTCCGCATCGCCGTGGATAGATGCCGTCAAGTTCTGCTCTCCTGATTTCGAGCCGCAAACGGGTTTTGTGAATCAACCGGTTTTTGTTGGAAATAAGATGCTTCCTCACTACCTGCAAGCAGTAAAGGAAGCCTGCAAGCAGCAATTCGTAGTAGAGATGCTGATCGAAGATCAGGCGGATCAGGCATCAGCAATTGCAAACACACTCCTGACCTACATCCCGGAACAACCTTTTCAAATAGGACTGATCACGCTCGGTGAATCTGCAATCGCAAATTCAAATGATTCGCTGCAATCAAAGCTCGTGGATACTTACGCCGGGTTCTTGAAATTCTGTTCGGAAAATCAGCTGGAACCCTCGCGCGCCTTAGCCTGAACGTAGCCGCGACAAGCGAGAACAGGGAGAGGCGGATATTTGCGAAAAGCCGGATTTGTCTTAGACAAGAGGCACATCACAAACTTGCTGCCCCGCTCGCTTGAAATGATCTTCAGGTATTTGCAACTCGCACAAAGCCCCGCTCGACCGATGAGGATTTGTTCATCAGAAGTCGAGTCTTTTATTTTTTTCTGAGCCTCTATTTTTTGAGAGCCTTCATCCGGCGATCCATTTCTTCCGGCGTTACATCTTCAATGTGGGTAGCGATCCCCCAGATATTTCCACCGGAATCCTTTACGCTTGCGCTGCGGTCACCGTAGAACTGATCGGCCGGCTCTTTGACGGACGTGGCGCCCGCCTTCAGAGCGCGCTTGTAAGTAGCATCCACATCGCTTACATACACATAAAGAGTGGTAGGCATGGGGGGATATTCCTTGCCACCGTCACTGATCATTACAATCGAGTCGCCGATTCTGAACTCAGCATGTGCGATGGAGGAGCCATCGGGGCCGGGCATTCTAACAGTTTCCTTCGCGTCAAATGTTTCCTTCACAAAATCGAGGACTTTCGCAGCGCTCGGCGAGATTAAGTATGGTGTAACGGTACGATAACCTTCAGGAATGGGCTTAACAGCCATGTCTGTTTCCTCCTTTTCGTCAGTTAGTTAACTTTTCAAATATATACACGACACCAGGAAGATAACAAGGTCAGGTTAGCGGGAAAACAAGGATTTTTACACTACCGGAATCACAGTAGAGTGTTCCTCTCAACTTCCAGGATAGCTATAATCCGACACGCCGCCGGAAATCTTGAAAGCGCTGATCGGAACGCAGATTGTCGAACCACTCCGTGTTCAAGGCCGACATACCGTATTCGCGTTCCTGATAAGCCTTTTCGAGCAACGCAAACGCCTT
>JAKEFK010000276.1 GCA_022616075.1 bacterium | reverse complement strand
TCTATGTTATCACATAGATTCAAATGTCAACAACAACAATTGCTAACCAGACTCAGGTTAAAATTGTTTAAAACGTCGACTTTGCGGATGAACTTCTAGGAACCCCCAGCATCTGGATTTTTCAACAACCTAGGCCTCCGGCCTGCAAGTTACAGACTGTAATCCGTAAGATTCACTCTTCGCTTTCCAAGAAGCGGTTTCCACAAGTCGCCGGTGATTGCAAGCCGTTTGGGAACATTATCAATCCTGAAATCCTCCAGTTTAATTCCAGCTTCGATTTCCTCCCATTTGACAGGAGTGGAAACAGTGGCGCGGGCGGTCGGGCGAATCGAATAAATAGATGCCAGGGTTCGCCCCCAGGCATTTTGATTGTAGTCAACCAGCACTCGTTTTGGTGGCCGTTTTGCAACGCGATACTCAGCAGTTAACAAATCGGAATAGTTGTTGGCCAGCACTTGAGCCATTGATTTGGCAAAATACCAGACCTCTTTTTGAGTTGGATTTCGGTGAATCGGAATGTAGACATGGATACCGCGGGACCCGGTCGTTTTTGCGTAGCACGGGATTTTCAAAGAGTCTAATGTATCGCGCACCACCAGTGCCGCTTCACAGAGTTGCTCAAATGTGGCGCCTGGGGTTGGATCGAGATCAAAATGGAGGAAATCGGGGCGATCCGTATCATCGCAGCGCGAATACCAGGGATTCAGATCAATGCACCCGAGATTGATAATCCACATCAATGTAGGAAGGTCACCAACGATGGGAAAGTCGATGACGTTACCCGAACCGTGATAAATCCTGCAGGTCTTGATCCAAGCGGGGCGCGGAACGGGGGCCCGTTTCATGTAAAAGAAATCACTCTCGGCGCCGTTCGGGTAGCGCTTCATTACCATCGCGCGACCGGCAAGATGTGGCAAGAGATAGCTGGAGACATCGATATAGTATTGGATCAAATCGCCTTTCGTAATTCCGAGTTTTTTCCAGAAGATCTTTCTCAGATTGGTTAAGGCAACAGAACGATCTCCCACAGTGATGATCACGTTATCCTGGTCCTTTGGCAATTTAATTTTCTTCATTGTTGCTACCAATTCCACGTTGAATCCTACACTAGTTTCGCAATAATATAGGCAAGCATGAAAATCGGAACTTTTCAGATTCGTACGCTGCATTTTTTGCTAGTATTCATCCCGGTTGCCATTATTTTTGAATTCATTCACGCAGCACCGGTTTGGGTCTTCGTTGCTTCTTCGATAGCGATTATTCCGCTTGCGGGATTGATGGGGGAAGCGACGGAGCGACTATCAGAGCGGGCTGGTCCGGGGATCGGCGGTTTGCTGAACGCAACTTTCGGAAATGCAGCTGAGCTGATCATAGCAATCATTGCATTAAAGAATGGACTCTACGAGGTGGTAAAAGCTTCTCTTACAGGATCGATCATAGGAAATATTTTGCTCGTGCTCGGTTTGAGTATTCTGGCGGGCGGACTAAAGCATCAAAGGCAGAAATTCAACGAAACAGCCGCTGTCATGGGTGCGACACTCATGGCTCTTAGCGCGATCGGCCTTGTCATTCCTGATTTGTACCATTTGCTAGCGGGCGCTCAAGCGCGTATTCATGAACAGGACCTGAGCCTGATGATCGCCGCTGTCTTAATTGTGACTTACGCGTTGAGCCTCGTATTTTCATTACGAACACACAAACACCTTTACGCCGGCGACGCCGTGGCGGTTCCCCATGAGCCACACCACTCCGGTTCTGTTCGCGGCTCCCTGTTGTTGCTATTGATAGCGACAGGAGGAGTTGCATTGATGAGTGAATTCCTGGTGGGTGCGGTCGAAGAAACTGCCAAAACTTTCGGGATGTCAGATGTGTTTGTTGGGGTCATCATCGTTGCAATCATCGGGAACGCGGCGGAACATTCCACTGCTGTACTAGTCGCCGCCAAAAATCAAATGGATCTGGCATTGAACATCGCGATCGGTTCCAGTATTCAGATTGCGCTGTTTGTTGCGCCTGTGCTCGTTTTCTTGAGCTACCTCTTTGGAAAGCCGATGGACCTTTTGTTTACAAATATGGAAGTTGTGGCTGTTGGAATTTCTGTATGGGTCCTGAGTCTCGTTTGCAATGATGGGGAGTCGAATTGGATGGAAGGCGTTCAGCTGCTGGCAGTCTATATCATTCTGGGAATTGCTTTTTACTTTTTGCCCTAGGACTTTCTACCCATTTCAGTTTTTCTGAGATAGACTGCTTAACACGGAGGATGACTGAAATGAAAAAACACATCTTTGGATCGATACTCGCACTGTTTTGTCTGGCATCATTTGTGTTTGGACAGGGAAGGGGAGCCTGTACGGAAGTCCCGAATCATGCTGCTTTAAATTCTGCTTTGAAGAAATCAGTTGGTGTCGGCGATCCGAAAGCAAACGGCGGCTTTGCCCTGAATATGTGGGCCACCGTAGTCGGACGGGATGGAACGGTTTGCGCTGTAACTCACACGGGCGCAACGTGGGAGGATCAGTGGCTCGCCAGTCGTGTTATCTCCGCTCAAAAAGCAAATACTTCAAATTCCCTGAGTCTCAAGGGACTCGCTCTTTCAACAGGGAATCTCTATTCGCTAGTTCAGCCGGGCGGACCACTTTTCGGTTTGCAGTTTAGTAATCCAGTTGATACTGCTGCCGCTTACGGCGGGAATTCCTCGAACTTTGGAAAAGCGAACGATCCTATGGTCGGGAAAAGAATCGGCGGGGTTAATGTTTTTGGAGGCGGCCTGGCGCTCTACACGAAAGAAGGCAAGCAGATCGGCGCGATTGGCGTAAGCGGCGATACAGCCTGCGCAGATCACAACATCGCATGGAAAACCAGACAGGCCCTCGGTTTGGATAACGTTCCGGCTGGTGTGAATAAGAAAGGGGACAAAACAAACGACAATATCATCTACGACATCACCAACGGAAAAAGCGCAAGCGGTTTCGGTCATCCCGACTGCGGATTGGGTGAAAAAACGATCTCCGACACCTTCTGAACGCAAAGATGCAAAGACGCTAAGTTCAAGTTTTGTTTTCCTTTGTTCCTTGGCGCCTTTGCGTTGAATTCAAACACCTTTAACATCCTCATTACGTTACGGGAATCTGCTAAACAGGATTCTCATTCATTACGCCACTACGTTTCCTCGATCGCTTTCTTCAAATTTTGAAGGCCATTCCTCACATTATCTGTTGAGCTTCCGATTCCAAGCCGGAAGTGCTCCGGCATTTCGAAAAAGGAACCGGGTGCGACGGAAGTATCATACGATTCACGCAGAGTTGTTATGAAAGTTTCTGTGTCTCCCGATTTCAGGCGGGGGAATACGATCGTACCAAACTGCGGAATTATTGTTTCCCAAAAATAGTTGACGGAGTCAACTAATTTCTGAAGCAACCGGCGGTTGGTTTCCAACAAGTTTTTTGATCGCTCCGCGATTTGTGGCAATTTTTTGAGCGCGATAACGCTCAAAAGTTCCGCTGTATGCGGCGGGGTTGCGGAGAACAAATCGTTGATGCGCCAGAATCTGCGAATCAATTCCGGCTCCGCCAGGATCCATCCACAACGCAAACCACTCAAGCCGTAAGCTTTTGTGAGACTGCTGGTGGTGATGAATTCGTTTCCCAAATGAAAAGCGGAGCAGGGTTTTCCGGACTCCGGAAAAGTGCATTCCAGATACACTTCATCCACCAGCACTTTTGCGCCGGCTTCCTTTGCGATGGAACCCACTTCTCGCAAGGTTTCATTTGGCGTAAGAACGCCGGTCGGATTATGCAGATTCGTAAGCACGATCAATTTTGTTTTTGGAGTGATTTGTTTACGGATGAGCTCAGGATCGATCCGGAAACCCGTATTGAATTCACGGCGGAATCGCTTGATTGTGGCTTCCAGATACCGCGCAACGGCCAGAAGCGGTTCATACGTGGGTTGTTCAATCAAAACTTCATCGCCCGGCTCAAGTAATGCGCTCAAGACAAGATGATTCGCCATCGACGTTCCAATCGCAGCCGCGATGCAAGCGGGGTCCACACCGCATTTTCCGGCAAGAGCTTTTTGCAAAGGCTCATATCCATAAAATGTTGGACCACTGATTTCCAATTCTTCGATTGTGATCCCCAAATCCTTCAGCGGATAATGCATCACGCCGCTTGTGGCGAGATTAAACTTTGCCTGGCGGCTCGTTTTGGCCCATTGCATAAAAACAGATTGCTTATTTTCGTTCATGCTTTGCCCAGTAATAATACACAGGAATTCCAATCAAGATCAGTCCGAAACCGAGGAGACTATCTACTGGATATTTATACACTGTGTTAATCACGATCAACCAGGAAACAGTCACAAAGAAAAGAGTTGTAACAGGATGTCCCGGAACCTTAAAAAAGATTCTGTCATTCGTATCGCGTTTTCGAATGAGGAACAACGCGAATCCAGCCAATCCGAAAAAAAGAAAATCTGCGGAAATCACGTAGTTGAGGATCTGCTCGTATTTTCCAGAAAGTGCAACTGCGATCGCGAGCACTCCTTGAAGAACGATCGCAAGAATGGGGACGCGGGTACGGGAATGGATCCAGGCGACTTTCTTGAAAAACAGGCCATCTTCGGCCATTGCAAAGTAGACACGGGGAGCAGTAAGCATGCCCTGGCTCAAGAAACCGAGCGTCGAAATAGCAATCGCGGCAGCAATCACTTTGCCTCCAACATCTCCCAAAGCTAGGCGCATCACAGTCGATGCAGGCGTTTTTGTTCCGGCAAGACCGGCGGGACCCAGCACATAGATGCACACGAAATTCACGGCCAAGTAAAGAGTGATTACGCCAGCGACACCAATCAGTAGCCCTAAGGGTAGGTCCCTACGCGGATTCTTCATTTCACCGGCAACGAAACCTGAAGTCTGCCAGCCACCGTAGGCGAATAGAACAGGAACCATGGCTGCACCGATCGTTGTAAGAAAGTTAAATGAAACAACCGGACTTTCCGAGCCACCACCGGTTGCTTTTTTTCCGAAAAAAAATCCGCAGAAGATCAGCAGGGCAATGCCACCAATCTTTAAGAGCATCAAAATCGATTGTGTGTTGCTTCCCGCTCGTACTCCCAGGCAATTAATGATTGTTAGAGCAAGCAGAGTTGCAGTTGCGACCAACCAGTCAGGTACAACAAGATTGGTCAACTCTTGAAAATAGCGGGCAAAAGTTAAGGCGACCGCCGCCATTCCACCTGATTGGATTACCAGAAGCAAAGCCCAGCCATAAAGGAAAGCAGGAAGTGGATGAATTCCTTCGCGCAAATAAGCGTATTGGCCGCCAACATTCGGTTTGCGCGCCGCCAGCTCGGCATAAATGAAGCTGCCGGCGAGCGCAACCAGACCGCCAAGTGCCCATACAAATAGGATCAAAAACGGTGTGTGGACCTGACGCGCCACAACGTACGGGTTCATGAAAATGCCGGAACCAATGATGCCACCCATTACGATCATGGTTGCATCAAAAGCTCCCAACCGGCGCGCAAGCATCGTTTGTTCAATAACTACGAACGCATTCGCTTTTTTGCTTCTATCAACTCAGGCAAATCCGGATCTGCATCTTTCCAGATACTGAGGAACTTCCTGTAATATTCCTTCGCTGTATTTCGGTCTCCCTTCGCGTCATAAGCGCTGGCCATCAAGTATAAGCTTTTGGGGTATTCCCAAATCGTTTGGCTTATCGCCAAAGAATGCATCGATTGCAGACTCGAGATTGCTTGATCATATTGCTTCATCGTGAGGAAACAATCTGTCATCAGGTACCTTGCATACGTTCGATCAAACAGGTGGCCCCGTTTTGAAATCGTTTCGAAATCCTTGACGGCTTCTGCACAATTTCCTTGGTTTCTGTTCTGATTCGCGCGAATCGATAAATCCGTAAATGGACGATGTCCCCAAAGGCTCTCTTGGGCTACCAGTTTTGCTTCTTGCCATCTGCCCGTTAGATTGAGTGTGTCAAACAATCCATGAGGCGTTTCTTCCGAGTCTTTTAAATGCTGCAAAGATCGCTCGAGGGCCTTATCCGCCTGTGCACGATCTCCCAGCCCCCAAAAGTTGAGATAGGCAAGGTCCCCATAATCGTTACATAGTTCACCAACATCGCCGGCCTCAGAATTCAAGTCAATTTGAGTTTGCTTTGCTTCGATTGCTTTCCTGAATCTTCCCGTGTTTGCATAAAGGTTCGCAAGACAACCGTAACCTTCGGCATGATCTCTCTCGGTACGGCTCGGATCCAGCAGCTTCCTGCATTCTTTCTCGGCCTGATCGTATCTTTCCTGCAAAAGGAGTAATTCAGCCTTTCCTCGAACGATATCGGCATCCCCCGGAACAACCCTTTCAGCTTCCTTCAATACATCTTCCGCTCCTTGATAATCATGACTGGATAAATAAGATCGAAAGAGACGTTCAAACGCATCTCCGCTTCTTGTACGATTTAAATAGGCTTTTGATGTCTCGAGGGACTTTTTCTTTTCCCCGAGAGCGTCATAACACCAGATTAAGTGCTGCGCTGCGCGGTCAAAATTCGGATCAAGCTGCAGGACTTTTTCAAAGTACTCTCTGGCCTTTTCGAGATTGCCGTGGTGATAAAGCCAATCTCCTTTTGTAAAAAGAGCTTCTTTTTCGTCGGGATACCTTTTCAGAAGTTCTTCCAGATGCTTGTAAGCCTCTTCCAGATTGCGATCGAAGTAAGCTTTCGCAGCGAGAATGCTCAAACGCTCCTTTCCCGGGAGTTTATCAATAGAACGTAAGGCGATTCCCAGGGGTTCGCGGGCGCGATCAAAACTGGACCAGGAGATGGCATAAGCTTTTCGCGCGAAAGCCAGAGCGAAGTTCGAATCGATGGCGATCGCTTTATCAAATTCTGCTTCTGCTTCCTTAAATTGCAGCTTGTTTATAAATTCTTCGCCTTTGAAAAAATGCTGATAGGC
>JAKEFK010000275.1 GCA_022616075.1 bacterium | reverse complement strand
TGCAAAAGCACTGTGAAGTTGAAAATTGTAAATCCTTGAATGAAAGCCAGGGGAATCCAGATCCAGGGATTGTCGTTCACAATCAGCCCCAGCGTAGCGCCTGCCAGTAATAGGTACTGCCAGCCAACGATCAGAAAATGCTTCCAGGGTTCGATTTTATGCAGGCGTTTCACGACGTCCTTGTCAAGAGCAGCCATGATCTGGTGCTTTACCGCAACGGCGTGTTGACTGTAATAACTGGCCATAATTGTCCGGAGAAGAACTAATCATAGGTCAGCGACTTGGCGACTTGGCGACTTAGACCTCAAAATTCATGGTTTTGACACCTGCATGGATTTGTCGTATGGCTCGTTCCGTGTCTCCTTGAGCGGTGACGAGAATCATTCTTGACCGCAAGGTGTCCTGGGATATTCGCAGAATCTGGACTCCCCGGCAGCTTTTCAGAATCTGCGCCGCAATCAATGGATGGCGCAATCCATCGCCAATCACAATGACTCTTCCCGTATGCTTTTGCGCAGCGATTCCTATTACTTCCGGTGATCTCAGGAGCCCATCGGAGGAAATTAACGTCCCTCGTTCTTCTGGATTTCTGGTATAAAGAATGCGAATCGGGATCCGCTTCCGCGCTGCATAACGCACTGCCAGAGGATGCAGAATCTTAGCGCCATACCGGCATAGTTGTTCAGCGTCTTCATAACTCAAGAAGGAAATGGTCTGAGCATCCGGCACCACATTCGGATCGGCGGTCATGAAGCCTGGCACATCCTTCCAGATTTGCAATTCGTCTACCTGGAGCCAGCCGGCAATCAAGGAAGCGGAAAAATCGGATCCTCCGCGACCAAGAGTGGTTGTCTGACCCGTTCTGGTTGCTCCAATGAAGCCTGGTAAAACAGGAATCCTTTTGTTGCGTAGCAGTGGAATCAATCTCTCGCGTGTCTGGTTCTTTGAAATCTCAACCTGTGGTCTTGCGCGGGAAAACCGGTCATCGGTGACGACTATTTCCCGTGAATCTACAAAGACTGCATCGACTCCGAGTTTTTGCAAAACCGCTGTGAGCAAGATACTGGAAAACACTTCTCCATAAGCCAGGATCTGGTCCCGCGTGCGCAGGGTTAATTCGTTCAGCGTGATTACACTTTCCAGACAAAGTTTTAGATCCCGGAGCCCCAACCCGATTTGTTGCCGAATCTGCTTTCCGAGCCGGAGACTATCGCAAAACTCGAAATGAGTAGAAGCAATACGTTCGAAGCCGTTTTGCAATTCTCTTTTGTTGCCTTGGGCAGCGTTGTCGGCGCACGCCGCGAGTTCATCGGTGATTCCCCGGATAGCTGAAGCCACAATCACAGTCTCCTGCGCAGCCTTTGTCTTCACAATGGAAATCGCCCGATGCCATGCAGTCAGGTCGGAGAAGGAAGTTCCGCCAAATTTCATTACGATCATGGTTTCCTCACACGCCGATCTGGCACGACCATTCGAGATCTTCGAGTTTCGTAATCGATGGATGTTCACTGCAAACAGGACATTTCGGATTCTTATGAAGCCTGTATGTCCGAACCGTGGATTGCAGCGCATCGTACAGCAATAAACGTCCAACGAGTGGATTGCCAATGCCGAGCAACCACTTGATCGCTTCGGTGGCCTGCAGCAAACCGATAATGCCAGGTAAGATGCCGAGCACTCCCGCATCCTGGCAAGAAGGCGCGAGCTCCGAGGGAGTCGGCTCCGGATACAAACATCGATAGCAGGGCCCCTCGCCCGGGACAAACAGCGATACTTGTCCTTCAAAACGAAAAACGCTTCCGTACACGTTTGGTTTTTTCAGCAGAACGCACGCATCATTCATTAAGTAGCGGGTGACAAAATTGTCTGTGCCATCAATCACGAGATCGTAGTCTTTCAAAATATCCGCCGCATTCGTTGCTGTGATCCTTTCTGCATGTGTGCGAATCTGGATTGCGGGATTTTGCGCGAGCAAAGATTCTTTCGCGGAGTCCACTTTCAGGCGTCCCACATTGCTCGTTGGATGCAAAACCTGCCGCTGCAAGTTGCTCTCCTCTACGCGATCATCATCTACAATTCCGAGCGTTCCAACTCCGGCAGCAGCAAGATACAGCGCAGATGGGCATCCCAGTCCGCCCGCTCCGATCAACAACACTTTGCTTCTCAGCAGTTTGAGCTGGCCTTTCTCGCCAATTTCAGGAATGATGAGATGGCGTTGATAACGCAACCGCTGGTTCTCTGAAAGCGTATCGGGAATCACCACATCAAATGCTTTTTCCTTCCATCGTTGAAACCCACCGGCCATGGATCTGACATTCCTGTAGCCAAGCTCTTGCAGATTGTGAGCTGCAAATAAGGAGCGGCTTCCGCCGGCGCAATAAAGGATGACTTCCTGATCGCGGTCCGGCACAGCCTCTTCTATCCGTAATTCCAGGAATCCACGCGGAATAAAAGCTGCGCCGGGGAGATGGCCTTGCCTGAACTCATCCGCTTCCCTGACGTCGATCACCCTGGCTCCCTTGTTTATTTTTGATTGAACTTCTTCAGGCGATAGTTCTTCAATCTGACCGCGCAAATTTGCAAGCAAACCTTTTGCCGTAATGCTCATGTTCTACCTCCTTCAATTACTTAGCCGCCAGCAATTGCGGGAAGAATCGTGACCGTATCATTGGATTGAACGGGCGTATCCAGATCCTGAAGAAACCGGATGTCTTCTTCATTCACGTAAATATTGATGAATGGTTTCAGGTCTCCATCTTCTGCATACAGATTTTGAGTGAAACCCCGGAACTGTGTTTCCAGGTCACGCAAAATTTCTCGCACGCTTGCACCCTGCGCAGCGACCTGATCCTTTCCCGCAGTGTGTTTCCGAAGCACAGTAGGAATTAAAACTGCTACTGCCATGCTTCACCTCCTTGTTCATAAGTGCGTTGAAAATCTTGAAATGTTGGTTTGATGGTTGCTGTAATTTTTACGGATCCCGTGATGGCATCCTGTGTTTTCAACCCGTTTCCTGTGATGCTCAAAACGATCGATTCGTCCGGCGGAATTTTTCCTGAGCGAATGAGTTTTTCGGCTGCGGCAATCATCACTCCGCCCGCGGTTTCCGTGAAAATTCCTTCGGTGGTTGCCAGCAGGCGGATACCCGCAACAATTTCATCGTCTGTTGCGCTCTCTCCGGTTCCGCCACTCTGGCGCATGACTCGGGCCGCGTAAATTCCGTCCGCGGGGTTGCCGATGGCGAGAGATTTTGCAATCGTATTCGGTTTTACAGGACGCAATCGGTCCAGTCCTTGTTTCACCATGTTGACAATCGGCGCGCAGCCCTCGGCCTGGGCTCCGTAGATCCTGCACGGGGACTGTTCAATCAGACCCAGCTTTTGAAATTCCTGAACCGCTTTCTGGATTTTTGTAATTAGTGATCCGCCTGCCATCGGCACAATGATGTGCTGCGGCGTTTTCCAACCGAGTTGCTCCAGAATTTCAAATCCGTAAGTTTTGGATCCTTCCGCGTAGTAAGGGCGCAAGTTCACATTCACGAATCCCCATTGATATCGCTCGGCAATTTGAGTGCAGAGCCTGTTCACTTCATCGTAATTACCCGTGACCGCGATCAGATTTGCGCCGTAAATAAGCGTCCCGGTGATTTTTGCCGGCTCCAGATCGGAAGGAATCAGGATGCAAGTTTTCAGCCGGCACGCCGCCGCCTGCGCGGCAACCGCGTTCGCAAGATTTCCGGTGGAAGCGCATCCAACAACTTTGAAACCGAAATCGATTGCTTTCGCAATGGCAACAGAAACGACCCGGTCTTTAAAGGAAAGGGAAGGAAAATTGACTGCATCATTTTTTATATAGAGTTCTTGAACACCCCAGTGTTTCGCTAAATTGTTCGCGACAACGAGCGGAGTAAATCCTATAGATGCACCCGGAGCCGGAACATTCGTTATGGGCAAGAGCTCACGATAACGCCACATGTTCTTCGCCCGTTGCGCGATTTTCTCGCGCGTCAAAATGCCCGCGAGCTGCGAATAATCAACGTTGAATTCCAAAGGACCAAAACACTCTTCGCACATGGCTGCAGGTTGCGCGGAATAAGCTTTTCCGCACTCCCTGCACTTGAGGTCCTCAGCCATATTCGTTCCTCCTACCATCAAAAATAAGTCGAAAATAAAAAAGCCCAACCCGGCAAGTTGCTTGCCGGATTGGGCCCTATGAATTAGTGCTTAACCCAGGAACCTTGCCAGGATTTCTGTTAGAGGCAGCAACAACACGCAAATCCGGAGCTCCATTTCTCCGGCGTGCGCATTATCATGCGTTGACAGAAAACCTGTTGGTTCATATGCATGAATATATGAACATATTAGATCCGGCTTTGTCAACCGTAGGCGCGCGGAATACTATGCTATTTGTGCGTTGCTCGGGTTTCCCCTCCTTATGAAGGAGGGGATTGAAGGGGAGGTTTGGAAGGAATCCTACGGACAAACCCCCTCTTCATCTCCCCCTTTATAAGGGGGAGAAATATAGCACGATCCCGCATTTGCGTTCTCAGTTGCGTACGTAAGAAAATAAAGGGATAATTTTGCATTTCCGTTCTGATGACTTATGGCTGATTTAGTTGTATTAAGCGTTCGAGAAGCGAATCTGCTGCGCAAGCGCCTTCAGCATTTACTGGATTTGCGCGATGAATTGCTGAAGCATCCTGATGAGGAAACGGTTCACGATCTCCGTGTTTCCTCCCGGCGCGCTCGTGAAGTACTCGATTATCTGGAGGTTACTTTGCCGCAAAATTCCTACCGGAGATTGCGGCGTCCTGCGAAGAAAATTACCAGTCGCCTGGGTGAGCTCCGCGAGACTGAAGTAAATCAAAAGCTCACGGAAAAACTCCAGGTCGAAGAATTGATTCCCCCTCTTGCCGCCGAGCTTCTTGTTCATTCGCTCGATAACAGGAAGCGAAAGCTGCAGCAGAAAGTCAACAAACAAATGAAGGCGGGAAGATTTACTCCCTATGAGAAATTTTTAGAGCGCTTGAAAGGATCCCGGATGGCAATTCCCGCGAGCCAGGAAGTTCTTCAACGAAGAGCGGAGGACTTTTACAACTTTACTCTATCGGAACAGATGAATGATGAACAGCTCCACGAGCTGCGAATTCTGACAAAGAAATTCCGGTATGCGCTGGAAATCCACAATCGCTTGCGCCATCGGGGAATCGGCCATTTCATTTTGCGAATCAAACGATTGCAAGAACTTTTAGGTGAGATCCACGATTTGTTCGTATTTGTGAATTTGATTCAGGAAGAGGCTCGGAAGTGGAACGATCCACGCTTAACTTTGATTCCTGAGGCACTGCAAAATGCCATCCAGGTCGTAACCGCTCGAAAAGTGAAGCTATATCCGCGCGTAAGAGTTTTGCTGCAAAAAATCCTGGACAACACTCCTGAAGATATCCGTCCCATGCCAAGAAAAGTCGTGCAGGCAGCCGATGCTCCCGCGCCGGAAATCGAAGAAATGCCCCAGGAGGAACCGGTTGGCCAGAAAATCTCCTGACTTCTCGAGAATTTACACATCTGTTTTCTAGAATTTTACTGGGCGTAACCTTTCAGATGCAAAGCCCGAGTACTATGTTGTATGGAGATGAAATTCTTAGAAGTAAGACATGAATGGATAGCCCCCGATATCGGATGCGTCTATCTTTCCGGACGCCTCGACATACCGGGCGTTCAGGAAGTCCACCTGAAATTTACAGTTTTTACCGCGACTCAAAGAAAACCCGTGATCATTGACCTGTCCGATGTCACACTCATTACATCGATTGGTATCGGAATGCTGATCTCGGGCGCCAAAGCCCTGAAAACGCATGGTGTTCCCATGATCCTTTTGAATCCTCAACCCAACGTAAGGAAGGTTCTGGAGATGGCCTGCGTGCATGAGATTTTGCCGATCGAACAGGATCTCAATGCTGCATTAACTCGTATTCAACAGAGTTAGTCGAGCTCTTTCCTCAGAGATGGCCGCGGGAAAAAAAATCGTTATGATACGATAATACTATGAAATTAGCAGCAATTGATATCGGAACCAACTCCATTCATATGGTGATTGTGCGCGTGGAACAGCACAGGATTTTTGAAATCATCGATCGTGAGAAAGAAATGGTCTTTCTGGGGAAAGGGAGCCTTCTAAAAAGACGTTTACCTCAAGAAAATATTGATCGCGGGCTCGCGGCTCTGAAAGCGTTCAAGTCCATTGCGGACACGCATCACGTGGATGAAATCATCACAACTGCCACCAGTGCTGTGCGGGAGGCGCAGAATGGGCGGGAATTTATGGAGCTGGTCAAGAAAGAAACAGGTATCGAGATCCGTTTACTTTCCGGCAAAGAAGAAGCGCGAATGATCACACTGGCTGTTCGCGATGTGATCGATTTGAAAGATCAGCGAGCTTTAATCATTGATATCGGCGGCGGAAGCATGGAGCTGATCGTAGCGGATGCCCGGCATATCTATTTCGCTGAATCGATGAAAGCCGGCGTGATCCGTCTTCAGGAACGCTTCATGAAGCAGGATCCGCCTTCTCCCAAAGAGGTCAAGTCCTTGCAGAAATGGCTGAGTCGCAGACTCAATCCTTTGAGCCGTAAAATTCAGGATCTGAATCCAGATATTTTCATCGGAACTTCGGGCACTATTCTGCATTTCGGAGAATTGGCCCGGGCGGCGCGAAAAAACGGCAAAGGAAAGAATATTCTTACCATCAATGAGCTGGAAGAGGTCAATGAGAAGTTGCAGAAAACGACTGTGGAAGAACGGCTGAAAATGGCCGGACTGGATAAGAAAAGGGCCGAACAAGCGGTCGGCGGCGGGGTCTTGATTGAAATGGTGATGGAGCGATGCCGCGCAAACGAACTAATTCTGTGTGATCGCGCATTAAGGGAAGGATTGATTTCAGATTATTTGATTCGCAAAGTGCCCACCGAGCCGGCAAAAGTGCAGGCACGGGAGTTGCGAAGCAAGAGTGTTTTGAATCTGCTGAACCGCTGGGACATCGATCGCAAACACGCCGACCATACGTCGCGATTGGCCCTGCAGCTCTTCGATGCAATTTCTCCCTTCCATCCTTATGGCGCGGCGGAACGGGAGCTGCTCGAATATGCGTCTCTTTTGCATGATATCGGTCGCGTCATTTCTTATCCGGCGCATCACAAACACGGCTGGTACATCATTCATCATGCAAATCTGATCGGTTTCCAACCTCATGAGATCGATATGATCGCATCCACGATTGCGTACCATCGCGGCAAAAAACCGAAAAAGAAAGACAACTATCTCGCTCAACTCAATAAAAAGGAGCGCAGAGTCGTTAAATTCTTAACCGGAATTTTGCGTGTGGTGGACGGTATGGATCGCCAGCACAATCAAGTGATCACTCAAATTGTAGCGAAGAAAGAAAGCCCCAAACATCTCTCCGTTTCCATCTTGGCGGAAGAGCCTGCGCTCATTCCGCTTCGCGCCGCCATGGAGCGGGCCGGACTGCTTCAAAAAACGCTCAAACTGAAACAAATCGATTTTCACGTGGAGAGCAGCGAAGCTGCCATTCGCGCGACCGCAAGCTGACGCCAGTTTGTAGTAGCGACTTTAGTCGCTATGATGGTAGCGAATGAATTCGCTACTACAAACCCTCAAAGAGAAACCGGTTTGGGGGCTCCTCCTGATCGAGCTTCTTTTTTTCTTCAGGCCTGTTTTTTTCGGAGAAGTTTTCTACTACCGGGATCTTCATTCACACTTTCTTCCAAAAAGAGAATTGGTCGCAGAATACCTTTCAGAGCTGGAATTGCCGCTATGGGATCCGTATTTACAGGGAGGAAAACCGCTGTTGGGAAATCCAAACAACATGGCGCTGTATCCTTCCAACCTGCTTTATTTATTTTTCTCCGGTCCCAGAGCGCTCACGATCGAAATCATTTTGCATCATCTTATGGCCATGCTGGCTGTTTACATTTTTTGCAGAACGTTGTCGCTGCGTCAGCCATCGAGCTTTATTGCGGCTGTGATCTATGGTTTTTCCGGATATATGCTGTCCGCGATCAACCTTCTGAACTGGTTTATCGCCCTGTCATATCTGCCGGTTTTATTCTGTTTCTGGCATCTATATCTGCTGCATGGAAAACGGAAATGGTGGCTCTGCTCCGTTTTTGCAGCATCCTTTCAAATGCTGGCTGGCGCTCCGGAATTATCGATGATTACATTTATCACCTTGCTCGGTTGGAGTTGTTTTTACCGGTATCCAGCCGGCATTGGGAGAATTTTCCTGAAATGGGCTGCACTCTTTTTTCTCACAATTGCGCTCTGCGCGATTCAAATTCTTCCCGCTCTGGAACTCAGCCGGTTCACAGTTCGAGCCACAGGCTTCGGTTTCGATTCCACCATGGCGTGGTCGCTACATCCTTATCGCATATTCGAATTTATCTTTCCAGGAATGCTGGGGAAATACGACTCGATCTCTCCAACCTCTTATTGGGGACAAAATCTGGAAGGAGAACTTCCTTTCATCCTGAGCGTTTATTTCGGTCTCACGAGTCTGGCGCTGGCCGTTGCCGGAACGTTCTTGAACCAAAAAAGAAAAGACTTTCCGCGATCTTTGCGATTGTTTCTCTTTACTTTGATACTGGTATGCATTCTTCTTGCGCTCGGGCGTTATCTTCCAGGGCTCTCCTGGATTTTTGATTTTTTCTCCTTCAGGTCCCCCTTCCGTTTTCCGGTAAAACTGTTAACCGTAGTGCTCCTGCCTTTGAGCTTGCTTACGGCGATTGGTTCCGAAATTCTTTTTACGGATCAAAACAAAATTTCAAAAACCATCACTGTTATTTTTTGGGCAATCGAAATCGTTCTTCTGTTTATGGTGATCTTTGTATTTGTGTGGGCAGATCCAATCAGCAAAACGGTTTTCAACCAAACTCTGAACCCGCAAATAAAAAGGGGAATAGCGAATGCAGTCCTACACTGCTTTTACCTCTGGACGCTGGCCTGTATCTGTATCGCCTATATAAGAAAGTATCGCTGGGCGCATGCCGCCGTTGCGATGACTCTGCTTCTGGATCTGTTAGTCTCTGGAATTTCCATCAATATGTCTGCCCCTGCGGAGCTGTTGACGAACACGCCAAAACTGGCCACTCTAGTGAAGGGCAAAATAAACGAGGGTAAGCTTTACCGTTCGAGTAAAGTTGACCTTTCCCGCTTGCGCACTCCGTCCGAGGATGTTTTCTGGCGATTTTGGGTTCGCCAGGAAATGCTAGTAAGCTATCTGCCTTCCAAGTATGAAATCCCGGTTATTTTTCATGATGATCTGGATGGGTCCGCCCTGGTTGAATTGAATTACATGAGATTGGTGCTGGATTCACTGCCCTGGCCCCGGAAATTGAAGATATTATCAGCATCGGGAGTAACTCTCATTCTTAACGATGAAATGCTTAACGATGAAATGGTGAACGATGAGGGCGTTTCTCTAATCACAAAAATTCTCAGTCTCCATGGCTCGCCGCTCTATCTTTACGCCAACAAAGACGCTTTAACTCCGCTCACATTCGTGTCCCGTTCCATGGTTGCGAATTCGTTTCCGGAAGCTCTGCAATTGATGACAAAGCCGGAATACAATCCCGTGGAATGTGTGGTTCTTGTGAAGAACGGGAAGAAGTTGGAGGATGATTGTTCCCAATTCCGCATCCTACAGCAGGAGCGCCGCAAGCAGAAACAGAATTACATTGTGGAGGCGAGGTGCGACGGCTATCTGGTCTTCACGGATGTCCACTATCCCGGTTGGCGAATTTTGATGAATGGTAAAGAAGTGTTGTTGAAAAAAGCGAACGCAATCTATTTTTCAATTGCGGTTCCAAAAGGAAGGCATCACATCAAAAAAGCATATCTCCCTGAATCTGTTCTGCGGGGAACGGCATGTTCCATAGCGACACTTGTGGTTCTTGTGGTCCTGGCGTTTAAGAGAAATTCGCGTTGAAGTTCTGCGGGATTTTTCCTTTCACATCAGCATAAAATGCTCGCAGTCTTTGAAAATCTTCTTCCGTGGATCCGGATGCTTCCAGAGGTTTACCGATCAGGACAATCTTTTTGGAATAATCAAAAGCAACAGGAATGATCGGAACACCGGCTCCTTTGGCGATTTGATAAAAACCTGTCTTCCAGCGATCGACTTTTTTTCTTGTTCCTTCCGGTGAAAGCCCTAACAGGAACTGTTCCTGACTTCGAAACAATTCGATCGTTTGTTCCACAATGCCCTGCGAAGAATTTCTTTCCACCGGAGTTCCACCGAGCCACCGGAAGAAGCGGTCAAAAGGTTTGCGAAAAAGAGTATGTTTTCCCAGCCAGTGAATTTTCAATTGAAGTTTTGATTTTGCGGCGATCCCAATGATGAAATCCCAATTCGAGGTGTGTGGAGCGGCGATCACTACTGCTTTGGGGAGGTCAGGGAAATTGCCTTCAATTTTCCAGCCGGACAGTTTCAAGATAACGGCGCCGGCCAGTCGCATTGCTGCGTTCGGCTGCGTGGGCAGCCGGTTTTCCTTCATGATTTCATCAATCGCAAAACTTGCGGTGAAAGATGCCAGATGAGTATCCCGGAACCTGCTGTGGTTGATTCGGTTTCAATCAGGCAAATAGCCCCTTTCTTGAATTCGATTTGTGCCCCTCCTGATAAAAAGGACGCTAGCTCGCTGCAATTCGGCTCATGCCCGCTCAATACGATGTTACCCGATTTTTTCAGCGAGCGAAGCCTGTTGCCGACCGACTCGGGTGAATGCCCGGGAGCAAGTTCCTGCATCGTCTCGATCTTCGCGCTGTAGGAAATGGCTCTGGCCAGAATTTCTGCTGTCTGGACCGCCCGAACAAGTGGACTCGAGTAAATAGCATCGATCTCCAGTTCAAGCCTCGCAAAGCCGGCTGCAGCATCCCGCATCTTTCTCCGCCCTTCTTCCGAGAGAGCCCGTTGGGAGTCCCCCCCTTTCGCCGAATCCTCTGCGATCGCGTGTCGAAGAATAAAAATTCTCATCTTTTCACCTCCTCAATAAAGTGCCATAGCAATGAGTAATGAGCAATGAGACCGCCTGCAATACTCGTCACTCATTACTCATCACTTTGGCACACAGAAAGAAAAGGATTGACTTCTCTTTTTTGGCTGTTTATACTACGAAATTGTCCCCAACAGGACTATGCGTTGGGGTTTTTGTCTGAAAAGACGAAGTTGTTCTTTGAAAAATGGACAGTGTAAACGATGAGTGAGGGCACTCAGAAAGTTTCTTTTTGACCCTTGTACAAGGGTCAGACTCGATTTTAACTGTCTTG